>JAYYUU010000155.1:0-6007 GCA_036343835.1 Candidatus Latescibacterota bacterium
TCTTTACCAGCTTGACATAAACCCTACATAATCAGTATTATTAGCTCTGATTCCCCCATAGCCCGACGGGGTCTCCCCAAGACTGCGGTGCGCTCTACCCCAGCCGTGGAAAAAAACACAGAGCCCGGCCATGTCTGCCTCCAGCGACCAGATGGGTTTTCACTTTGGCAGTCCTCCCGCTGACGACAAAGAGCAGGTCGATACCCGTTGCGCGCACTGTCGCCAGCAAATCCCGGTGCGGGCTTGGTATGCCGCCGCAACGCAATTGCACTTTTGCGGCGCGCACTGTCGCCAGGCCTGGACCGAGGCCCAGCCCTCGTTTGAGGTTCGGCTCGGCGCGACCTCCAAACAGCGCGGGGCCAATTGGGAACTCCAGGCGCGCAAGGCGCGCGAGCGCGATGGCTTCGCCTGTCGGGAGTGCGGCGTTAGCGAAGAGGACTTGGGCCGCCAGCTCGATGTGCACCACAAAATCCCCTATCGCAGTTTCGCTTCCAATGTCGAGGCCAATAAGCTAGAGCACCTGGTTGCGGTGTGTGCCTCCTGCCACGCCAAATTGGAAGCCGATTTGCGTCGAGAACTCCCCCTTTTTAAAAAGCCCTGACGCCCCGCATGGGGTCTATTAGATGACGGACTGCGCGGTCGACTTCAGCGTTATTATACCCGCCTATAACGAAGCGGGATCCATCGGCCCGGTGCTCGAGCGCTTGGCCGAACACCTGGACGGACTGGGTCGGGCCTATGAAATCTTGGTCGTAGTCGACGGTGCGAGCGATGCAACCGCAGCGGAAGTGCGGGCGGTTAATGCCGCTATCCGACTGATCGAACACCCCTATAATATGGGCAATGGCGCCGCCGTAAAGACCGGCATCCGCAACGCCTGGGGGGAGGTGCTGGTCTTTATGGACGCCGATGGTCAGCACGCGCCCGAAGATGTCGAGCGGCTGCTCGCCGATTGCCAACGCTACGACATGGTGGTCGGGGCCAGAGGCCGGGGATCGCAGGCGGGTTGGCACCGCGGTTTAGCCAATGCGATCTACAACTACCTGGCCAGCTATGTCACCGGGCGCCGGATCGAGGATTTGACCTCCGGGTTTAGGGCGATGCGCCGGGAGGTCGCCCGCCGCTTCGTCGGACTGCTACCCAATGGCTATTCCTATCCGACGACGATCACGCTCTGTTTTATGCGGGCGGGATTTAGCGTCAAATACGCACCGATCGAAGCGGCCAAGCGCAAAGGGGGCAAGAGCCAGATTCGCCTGGTTTCCGACGGCACCAAATTCCTGTTGGTAATCGCCAAGATCTGCATGCTCTTTTCACCGCTGAAAATTTTTCTCCCCGTCAGCCTCTATCTCTTGCTGATGGGGATCGGTTATTATGGCTATACGTTTATCACTACCCATCGCTTTACCAATATGTCGATGTTGCTTTTCACTACATCGGTCATGGTCCTTATGATGGGTTTGATCGCCGAGCAAATCGCGCAGATGCGTTTCGAGCGAACCGAAGATGTCTGACGCCCTGCGTATTTGTTTTTTTGGCACTTATGTGACGAGTGAAGGATACCCTGTTAATCAGGTGTTGCTCAATGGTTTACGGGAATCTGGGGGAAGTGTTTCAGAGTGTCATGTGGGATTGTGGCAGGGTTTTTTGCATGAGGCATTCTCCGGGGGAGGAGTCGCCACCTGGCCGGGCTTTATAGTGCGGGCGCTCGGGGTTTATACCCGGTTGATCGGGCGTTATTTATGCAGCGGATCGCACCAGGTCGTCATCGTCGGCTATCCGGGCTATATCGATATCGTCCTCGCGCGCATGCTCAATATTTTCCGCCGTCGCCTGTTGGTGCTGGTATCTTTTATTTCGCTCTACGATACGATTGTCCTCGACCGCGAGCGGGTCGACCAGCGCTCCTGGAAGGCGAAACTGCTCTATGGGCTGGATCGTTTGGCCTTCCGCTGTGCCGATGTGGTGTTGGTCGATACGGATGAAGTGGCCGATTACTTTGCCCAGATTTTTTCCCTTGATCCGGGTAAATTTCACCGCAGTATGGTCGGCAATATCTTCGATCGCTTTGCGCCGACTGCAACCCACGCGGCGCTGCAGACGCCTTTAAATATCCTCTTTTTCGGGACCTATGTGCCCCTGCACGGGATCGAGCATATCGTCGAGGCGGCAGACCTGCTCGGGGAAGAGGAATTCGAATTCACCCTGATCGGGCGTGGCCAACTCTACGAATCGGTGCGTCGAGAGGCCGAGCAGCGGCAATTAAAGAGCGTGCACTTTATTGACGAATGGATAACTACGGAGGGTCTGGTCGAGCGGATGCGGTCGGCGGACGTCTGTCTGGGCATCTTCGGGACCACGCCCAAGGCGAGCCGGGTGATTCCCTACAAGGTTTTCGGGGCGCTGGCGCTCAGGCGTCCGGTCATTACCAGAGATTCACCTGCGGCGCGCGAAATACTGGTCGATGGCGAATCGGCGCTCTTGTGCGAGGCGGGTAGCGGGGCGTCTTTGGCCAGCGCTCTGCGCCGTTTGCGCGACGAACGGGAACTGGCCGGGCAGTTGGCCAATGCCGGTTTCGCGCGCTACCGGGATTGCGCTTCGGCCGCGGCGATTGGCCGCGATCTTTTGCAGACGTTGGCGGCGCGACTGTGAGCGCTGAGGCCCAGGCAGCGCAAACCCATTGGGGCGAGTGCGAAATTCGCGGACCGGTGCACCTCTTTCGCGAGCGTTTGTTGTTGCGGCTTATGCGGAAGATGTTGCCCGGGGGCAAGATCCTCGACGCGGGGTGCGGCAGCGGCAGTCTGGCGCTGGATCTGTGCCGGGCAGGCTACGAGGTCGAAGGAGTGGAGGATTCGGCGGAGTTTGCCGACCTCGTCGGTGAGCAAGCTCGCCGGTTGGGGCTGGCAGCTCGCCTGGGGGTACAGCGGGCTTCCGTGACCGAGTTGCCCTTTGCCAATGGGAGCTTTGATGGATTGATTTGCGGCGAAGTGCTCGAACACGTCCTGCCCGAAAAGGGTGGGGACCAGGCGGGGGTGCGGGAATTTCACCGGGTCCTCAAACCCGGCGGTGTCCTTATCGCCAGCGTGCCGCTCGACCCGCGGCTGTGGGACCACTCCGACGAGTGGGCCCGCCATGTTAAGCGCTATCGGCGCGACGAGTTTATCGCGCTCTTTGTCGCGGCGGGTTTTACCGTGGAGCGGGTCCGGGTTTGGGGGTTTCCGTTGGGACGCCTCTATCACTGGCTGTTCTTCGCGCCCTGGCTCAAGCGCACGGCAGGGCAGAATATCGAGCGCCGCGAAGCACGGGCCGATACCCGCGCCGGGCGCAGCCGAGTTCTGGTCGAAGCGGTGGCCGTCCTGTTGCACTTTGACGAATTATTTGCGCGCTTGGCCTGGGGGCGGGGGATCGTCCTCTGCGCTCGGCGCGGCGAGTGAGGGAGGCTTATGGTCGGTATCGGGGTGGTCGGCGCGGGCTATTGGGGCCCCAATCTCGTCCGCAATTTTGCGGCGCTGAGCGGGGTGCAAATGGTCGCAGTCGCCGACCGCGATCGCGGGCGGCTCGAACATATTGGGGCCTTATTTCCAGGGGTGGACCGGGTCGAGCGCATCGAGGACCTGCTGGTCAACGATCAGATCCAGGGCATCGCTCTGGCGACGCCGGCCGATTCGCATTATCCGCTGGCCAAACGAGTGCTCGAAGCGGGCAAGGGCGTCTTCGTTGAAAAACCGCTCGCCCGCAGCGTCGCCGAATGCGAGGAGCTAATTTACTGCGCCGAGGTGCAAGGCCAGGTGCTGATGGTCGGGCACACCTTTGAATACAATGCCGCGGTCCAATATGTCGAGGAGTGCATCGACCGGCAGGAGTTGGGGGAGGTCTACTACATCTACTCGCAACGCCTCAACCTCGGGGTCGTGCGTCGCGATGTCAACGCGCTGTGGAATCTGGCGCCGCACGATATCTCGATCGCGCTGCGCTGGCTCAAGCAGATGCCGGTCAAAGTCGATGCCCGCGGCTACACCTATTTGCAGGAAGGGGTCGAGGATGTGGTCTATCTCAACCTGGAATTTGCCGACGGCGTGGCGGTCCATATCCACGTCAGTTGGTTGGATCCGGGCAAGGTGCGGCGGACCACGGTCGTCGGCAGCGAGAAGATGATCGTCTACGACGACGCCAGCACCGAGGCCAAGATCCAGCTCTTCGACAAGGGCATCGACCGCCAGGGGATGGAGGGGTCGCTGGGCGATTTCGACTCCTTCGGCAAATTTCAGTTGATCCAGCGGGCCGGCGACGTGCTAATACCCCGGATCGACTTCGGCGAACCCCTCAGAGCGGAGTGCCAGCATTTCGCCGACTGCCTGGCCGAGGGGCGCCGGCCCATTACCGACGGTGCAAATGGGTTGCGGGTGGTCAAAGTTCTCGCGGCGGCTTCCAACTCGCTCGCCGCGGGCGGGACCAGCGTAGCGATTCAATGACTGGGAGGGATGGCAATAGTGTATAAAGGCAATAAGATCGCGCTGGTCATTCCGGCGCACAACGAAGAGCGGTTGATCGGCGCGACCCTCGAGAGGGCGCCCGAGACGATTGACCGGATCTACGTGGTCGACGATGCCAGCCAGGACCAGACCGCGGCGATCGTGCGCAAATACACCGCGATCGATCCGCGCGTCGAACTGATCCAACACGAAAAGAATCAGGGGGTCGGGGCGGCGATCATCACCGGTTATCTGCAAGCCAGCGCCGACGACTACGATATTGCGGTGGTCGTCGGGGGCGACAATCAGATGCCGCTCGAGGTGGTCGAGGACCTGCTCGAACCGATCGCCAAGGGCGAGGTCGATTACACTAAGGGCAACCGCTTCCTCATGCCCTCGGTCGGGCTCGAAGGGATGCCGTGGACCCGCTTTATCGGCAATGCGATTCTCTCGATCATGACCAAGATGGCCTCGGGCTACTACAAGGTCTACGACGTGGTCGACGGCTATACGGCGATCACCAAGCGGGCCATCGACCTGATCGACTGGGGCAAGGCCTGGAAGGGCTACGGCTATCCGATGGACTTTCTGGTGCGCCTCAACGCCATGGGGCTCAGGGTCAAGGATGTGCCCCGCCGCGCCATTTACCTCGAAGGGGAGCGCCAGTCGCAGATCAAGGGCATAGACTATGCGTTAAAAGTGGCGCCGATGATGGTGCGCGACTTTTTCTGGCGGCTCTTTAGCAAATATCTGATCCGCGATTTTCATCCGCTATTCTTCTTCTACCTCTTCGCCTTCATCTTCCTGCCCCTGGGCGTGCTCTACGGGGGCTTCCTGGTCTATCAGCAGTGGATCGGCGAGGGGGTCACCGGTCCGCGTTCGGTGGTCTGCGCGCTGATGATCATCATGGGGATCCAGTTTATGCTCTTTGCGATGCTCTACGACATGCAGGAGAGTGAATGACCGAGCTCAGGGTCTGTATGCTGACGACGGGCTTCCCGCGTTTTCAGGGCGACCTCTTCGGGACTTTCGTATTGGAACTGGCGCAGGGGCTTGCGGCGGGGGCTGCCGCCGTTGAGGTCCTGGCTCCGCACGCGGGCGGTCTGTCCACATCTGAGCGTTTCGGGCAAGTAGAAATCCGTCGCTTCCGCTATTTTTGTCCGGCCTCCCGCCAGGCGGTGGCCTATGGCAGCGGCATTCCCACCAATCTTCGCACCAGTTGGGCCGCGCGGCTGCAGGTGCCCTTTTTCCTTTTGGGTTTCTGGTGGCGGGCATTCCTCAGGGTGCGCCGCGCCAGCTTAGTGCACTGCCACTGGACCATAACCGGGCTGGTGGCCTATCTGGCTACCCGGCTCTGGCGGCGGCCGTTGGTGTTGAGCGTGCGCGGCAGCGACATCCATCTGGTCGACAAGGGTCTGTTGGCCCTATTGCATCGGCGGATCTACGGCTGGATGGACATCGTGGTCGCCGTCAGCGAGGATATCGCCGAGAAACTCGCGCAGAGCGGCGTATCCCGGAAAAAGATCAGGGTGGTG
>JAYYUU010000156.1:0-9014 GCA_036343835.1 Candidatus Latescibacterota bacterium
GTCGACCACGATTCGGTCGTGCACCACTTGGATCCCACCTACGAGCAACGCCAAAGGCAACGGGCGTATTATCTGGCCAATGTTACGATGATCGACGAGAAGGTGGGCGAAATCCTCAACACCCTGGAGGAGCGCGGCTATCTCGACAATGCCGTAGTGGTGTTTACTTCGGATCACGGCGACTGCCTCACCGATCACGGACACAGCCAGAAATGGACCATGTACGATACGATCACCCGAGTGCCGATGCTGGTCTGGGCTCCCGGTCGTTTTGCCGGGGGGCGCGAAGTCGGGGCGCTGTGCCAGCAGATGGATATCGGCCCGGCCTTGCTCGAATTGGCCGGGGCGGCGGTAGACCCGGTCCTGGAGGCCGAGACGCTGCTGCCGGCTTTGGCGGGTGAGTCCTGGCCGGGGCGGGAGATGGTCTTTGCCGAGCACGGTCGCGACGGTATTTTACAGGAGGCCGAATTCATGAGCATGGTCCGCACCTCGGATTGGAAACTGGTGCACTTCCTCGGCGAGGACTTTGGCCAGCTTTTCGATCTTGGAGCCGATCCAGGAGAGGTGGACAACCGCTGGGATGCGCCAGAGGCCCAGAGCGAAAAATCCAGGCTACTCGACGCATTGCGCGAGTGGCATATACGCAGCCAGTGCCGCACCAGCGATTGGGCAGCGGCTTGGCGTTAGACACAATAGGAGGCCTCGATGGTAGAAATAGGTAAAACAGCACCGGGATTTGCCCTCGCCGATTCCGACGGCCAGTTGGTCCGGCTCGAGGATTTCCGCGGCAAAAAAGTCGTGTTGTGGTTTTATCCCAAGGACGACACGCCTGGGTGAACGCGAGAGGCGTGCGAGTTTCGCGACGCAAAAGCAGATTTTGACGCGGTTGGGGCAGTGCTTGTCGGCATTAGCCCCGATGGGGTGGAGAGTCATCAGCGGTTTAGGAGCAAATACGATCTGCCCCTGATCCTGTTGGCCGATCCCGAGCGTCAGGCCATTGCGGCCTACGACGTATGGAAAGAGAGAATCAGGGATGGCAAAACATCGATGGGGGTAGCGCGGTCTACTTTTCTCATCGATGAGGAGGGCATGCTGGTCGCGGAGAAGCGCCAGGTACAAGTAGATGGCCACGCAGAGGAGATGCTGGCAGCAATACATTAATTTTTTTGCGCCAGAAAAACTATCGCGCCCGCTCCATTTGTCTGGGTGGGCGCAGTGCATTTGGGATGTCTTTAAGAAGCGGGCAGGCGTTTGAGGATGGCGGTGATTTCCGATGGAGTCTGCGCGGCTAGCATCTCGCGACGGGTACTGTCGCTACGCATCAGAGTCGCGATCTGCGCCAGGATTGGGATATAACCGTGGTAGTTCTGCTCGGGGGTCAGCAATAGGAAGATAAAGTGCACCGGCTCATCGGTCGGTCCCTCGAAATCGATGCCCTTGGGGCAGATGCCGAGGCAACCGATAATGCCCGGCAGGTCGGTAATTGGAGCGTGGGGGATGGCGGTGCTGTGCCCGAGCGAGGTCGGTCCTTTGCGCTCGCGGCCGAGTGCGGCATTGAGCACCATCTGGCGTTCGCTTGCGGGGATTTGCTTTTCCTCGATTAGCGCGTCGATTATTTGCGTGATGGCGTCCCATTTGTCCTTCGGGTCGAGGTCCAGGCGGACGGTGTGCTCCCAGAAAATGTGGCTGAGCTGCAGACCATTGGCCGTCGCGGAGCGGACCATTAAGACCGAGCAGGGCACTTCGTAGGCGATTTCATCGGGGATAGAGCCCGCCAGATGTTCCTCTTGTCGCCAGTCGTTTGAAGCGCCCAATACCACGAGGTCGCGGTCCTGGGCGCTGGCGACGATGGGGGCGACGACATCCACCGATGGGACGACGGTCAACGACTCGTCTATCCCGAGTAGTTCCAGCTGCAGCAGGGTATCTTTGGTCAGTTGGGAACAGTAGCGCTGCAAGATGGGGTCGGACGGATCGCAACGGGGGTCGCGGGCGATGCGCAATATCTCCAATTCTGCGCCCCAGGTTTGGGCCAGGTCGTAGGCGATTTGCACGCCCATCAAGGAGTGGTTGCCGCCGCCGAAGGGCACGAGAATACGGCGCACCGGACCGCTGTTCCTCTCCTTGAAGATCAGCGTATCGACTTCGACATTCTTGGTCAAGGCCCGGTTTTGCGCAGCGAGGATCGCGTCGCGATCGACATCGCCCTTCCAGGCCATTAGCATCATATTGCAACTCCACCGGCGAATGGCGCGTTGGATCTCCTCGGTTACATCCTCGCCTCGTTCCAAATGCACGATCGCGCCGATATTGTGCGATATCGCCCTTGCGGCCCTGTCGTCGAGTGCTTGGCGAATATCGTTTTGGGACTCGGTGTCGGAGGTGAGAATATGGGTGAGGTGCAACTCGCCCCAGGGAGCGGTGGCCAGCGTCGCGGCCAAATCGACGAGATTTCCTTCGTGTTGCGGATCTCCTAGTGCTACCAGAATGCGGAGTTGAGCAGGCGGCATCTTATTGCAATCGCGTGAAACAAGGGAATTTAGGCGCGGCAAGCCGGGGACTTACCGTCGCTAGCTCTAATGTAATTGTAATACAATCCCTCCGCCAAGAAACAGTGAAATAAAGTCACCTCCGTAGCATGTTTAAGGCATAAGGCTTTCGCGAGCTCAATGCCGGCGACAGAGACAATGGAGATGACCATGCCCCGGGTGACTTCCTCCACCATGCCCAGCAGTCGGCCGTTTGGATCCCGCTGCTTGATGGCACGCACAAAGATCACGTGTTGATCGGGTTCGATACGTGGATTTTTCCACTTCGGCCCTCGATGCACAGGCTCTTCGACCTGTTTGCCAAATACAACAAGCATTGCAGGGGGAATCGACCGGTCGCCATCTGAGACTACGCCGAGACTTCCTCTACATGACGACCGGCCCGATCTACCCCAACTCTGGATGGGATATTTTGTCACCTCCATTAGTCGACCTATGGCGCGTAGATTGAGCCGCAGTGGTTCGGGATTGATACGGCAACGAATAAAATTAAACTCGCAAGGTTGCGTTCCTCTGGCCACGCTGCCAATCTTGCGAGTTTGATTTTGCTGCGACCCAAGGCAAAAAATGCGACCTTTAGCATCTCACATCAATCAAATCTACCAGGTCTTGCCCAGGCTCCAAACCTTGAGCCAAATGGGAAAAAGACCTATACTTCGCCCAGTATTGGGCTATGCGAAAGTTGAGGCGATTTGCCAGGGTGGGAAATAGATATTCTGTCTATCGGTTGGGCCAATCTCGCCATCTGCGTGGCCGCCCTGGTCTCCTCGGTCACCGGTTTTGGTTATGCGCTATTGGCTACGCCGGTGCTGGTGCTGGTTATGGCGCCGCAAGAGGTCGTGCCCATAGTGCTTATGAGTTGGATGCCACTTTCGCTGCTTTTGGCCCGCGAATCCTATGGCGATATCTCGTGGCCGAAAATCGGCCGTTGGTTATTGGGGGCCGTGCCGGGTATGGTTATCGGCGTTTACGGTCTGGCCCATACCGACGAGGAATTGATGCGCGGGGCTATTGGGGCTTTGACGATTATGGCGGCGCTTTCAGTATGGCTGAGGCCGAGTAGTCCCTTTGTCCGCGATCGCCTGGTGGCTATTTTGGCGGGGTTGGTGAGCGGGACCATGGCGGGGGCTTCGGGGATTTCGGGACCACCAGTAGTACTCTTCGGTTTGAATCAGGGCTGGGATTTTCGCGTCCTGCGCGCTTGCCTGATCGCCTACTTCGCCCTATTGCACGCTTTTACCATCGCGGTCCTGGGAAATTTCGGCATGATCAACGGCCAGACGCTGAGTCTGGCCGCCGGGATTTTGCCGGGGGTGTTTATCGGCTATCTTCTGGGCATCCGGCTCAAGGAGCGGGTAGACAACGCGCACTTTAGAATGTTGACCCTGTGCATGGTCGGTTTGGCAGGCATCGCGGCAATTGCGCTCCACTGAGGAAGGGGAACTACCATGGGAGATCGACCCAATATTCTGCTGATAACCAGCGACCAACAGCATTGGTCGACCTTGGGATGTCTCAATCCAGAGATCGACACCCCACATCTAGATCGGCTGGCCGATGCTGGCACGCTATTCGAACGCGCCTATTGTCCCAATCCCACCTGTACTCCGACCCGCGCATCGATGATCACCGGAAAATATCCCAGTCAGCACGGGGCGTGGTCATTGGGAACCAAATTATCAGAGGCAGAGCACACCGTCGGCGAGGATTTTCAGGCGGCGGGTTATCGGACCTCGCTAGTTGGCAAGGCGCATTTTCAGCCGCTCCAGGCGACGGAGGAGTTTTCCTCGCTGGAGTCGTATCCCATTCTACAAGATCTCGATTTCTGGCGCGATTTCTCCGGTCCCTTTTACGGGTTTGAGCGGGTGTGTTTAGCCCGCAACCACGCCGACGAAGCCCACGTCGGGCAGCACTACGCGCTGTGGATGGAAGAGCAGGGTCTGGCCAATTGGCGGGATTACTACCGTCCCCCCACCGGCTCTAACGCCAACCAACGGCATCGGTGGGAAATTCCCGAGGAATACCACTACGATACCTGGATTGCCGAGGAAATCTGTAGCCAGTTAGACGAGTATGGCGAAAACGGTGATAATTTCTTCCTCTGGGCCAGCTTTTTCGACCCCCATCCTCCCTATCTGGTACCCGCGCCATGGGACCAGATGTACGATCCAGTCGCGCTAACAGTTCCGGCGATCTCACCCGGCGAGCACGACGCCAACCCGCCCCATTTCCGCATGACTCAGGAAGAAAAACCGGATTTTTCCGCCTGGAGGGAGAGCGGTTTCGGGATCCATGGCTACAACTCCCATTTGCACGATCGCGAGGCGATGGCCAAGAATATCGCCATCTACTACGCGATGGTCAGTCTGATGGACAAGTATATCGGTCAGATTTTAGACCGCCTCGAGTCGCGGGGCTTGGCCGATAATACGCTGGTGGTCTTTACCACCGATCACGGACATCTCTTCGGCCAGCACGGCATGATCGCCAAGGGCGGGTTCCACTACGAAGATCTAATCCGCCTGCCCTATATCGTTCGCGCCCCGGGGCAAGTGCCCGCCGGTCGGCGTTCGCAGGCCTTGCAATCACTCGTCGATCTACCGGTTTCGTTTTTGAGTTGGGCGGGGATCGAAGTGCCGCGCTCGATGGTCGGGGTGGACCAAGGACCCGTCTGGCGGGGCGAGACCGCAGCAGTTCGCGATCATTGCATCGTCGAAAATCACCACGAACCGACCACGATCCACATCAAGACCTATGTCGAAGATCGCTATAAGTTGACGATTTACTTCCAGCGCGATTATGGCGAACTCTTTGACTTGAGCGCGGACCCAGGTGAGGTAAACAATCTGTGGGATAGCCCCGAACACCAGGGTTTGCAAGCCGAATTGACGCGCAAGTTGCTCTTTGCCGAGATGGGCGTAGAGCCCTTGTGGATGCCGCGGATCGCCGGGGCTTGAGGAGTGCTGAGATGAAGGAACAAGTGCAGATAGGATTTGTCGGTACGGGGGGAATTGCCGGTCACCACTTGCGGCAATTAGCCGATATTCCCGCAGCCCATATCGCCGCCCTCTGCGATGTGGCCGAAGGTCGGGCGCAGGAAGCGGTCTCCGAGCACGGCGGTCAGGCCTTTACCGACTATCGCCGCATGCTCGACGAGGTCGAACTCGACGCCCTCTATGTCTGCGTGCCGCCCTTTGCCCACGAGCGTGCGGAAATTCTGGCCGCCGAGCGGGGGATACACCTCTTTGTCGAGAAGCCCGTAGTGATGCACCTAGACCAGGGAGTGGAGATTCTCGCGGCCGTTGAGGAAGCGGGGATTATTTCCAGCGTGGGCTATAGCGTGCGCTATACGCCCTGGCTGCAGGTTGCGCAGCGCTTTGTACAGGGGCGGAAAATCGCGATGATCAGCAGCAATCGCTGGAGCGGCATCCCCGGCGATGAAAATCACTGGTGGCGGGTGTATGAGAAATCGGGCGGCCAATTGCTCGAACAGGCGACCCATCAGGTAGACGCGATGCGCTGGTTGGCGGGGGATATCGCCGAGGTCTACGCGCGCTATGGCCAACAGGTCACCGGCGATCTGGCCAATATGAGCGTCCCCGACGCCCAGGTAGTGGCCTTCGAATTGGCCAGCGGAGCGGTGGGGTACATTTCAACGAGTTGTGCCCTGACCCAGGGCGGTGGGGCTTCCGATTTGCGGGTCGTCTTTCGCGATATGGTGCTCGAAGTCGGTGCGGAATTGAGCGTCAGGCCGGATGGGGCAGCCGAATTGGGCGCTATCCCCGCCGCGGTACAGAATATCGACGCGGCCTTCGTCGCGGCCGTGCGCACCGGCGCTAGGTCAACCGTCCTCTGCGACTACCGCGAGGGGCTCAAGTCGGCCGCCGCCTGTATCGCCGCCAACGAATCGGCCCAGAGCGGCCGCGCGGTAGTATGTTGGAATGGTTGAGTCGTTAGGCGATAGCCTCGGCTAAATGCTCCTCGAGCCACAGCTTCAACGGCACGTCTTCGTCTTTGGGCGAGAAATATCCATTGCAATTGGTGCCCTGGCCCAGGAGTTGTTGGCGGATCGGGTCGCAGGCGGCGAGCAATTTGGGGTCAATCGTCATATCGTCTTTGGTCCGCAACCACCGGTAGCCATATCCGTAAAACAGCACCTTGCGCACGTGGGATGAGTGGTTGGGGCTGCGGGCGTGCCAGAGCCGGCGGTCGAAGAAGACCACATCGCCGATATTGGCCCGCACCGGTATGGCATCGGCCGGGTTGCAGTCGGTTGGCCGACGCAGCTTGTTGTCGCGGTGGCTGCCGGGGACGATGTAGAAATTGCCCCGATTCGCTTCGGAGACATCGCTGAGCCAATAGCCGATTTTCAGCGAGAGCATGGGGCGGGGGTCGGATTCGAGTTCGACATTGACCCGGCCGCTGTCCTGGTGAAAGCCCAGGGGCTTTTTAATCGGCGTCCCCTCGGGCGCTTCTTGTGGCGTAGAGCCTAGGTGGGAGTGATAGAGATAGATATTCCAGCTGTTGAGCAAACCCCAGACTTTGGGGAAAACCCGAGGGTGGTCTACGAGGTCGATAAAGACTTGCTCGCGACCGACAAAGTTGGGGTAGAAGAGATTCTGGTCAGGACCTAGCCCATTGGCCTGTTCGGCGCGCCAGATGCGGTCGCTGGCTTCCTCCAGCTTTTCGACTTCGGTGGCCGTCAGGGCATTTTCGACGATTAAATAGCCTTGCTCGGCAAAGTGGAGCCGCTCGGCTTCGGTGAGGGTGTGGTCTAAGCAAGCAGGTTCCATCGCGCGTTTATCTCCATTTTATATTTTATAATATCGGCAATATATAGTTGCAGGTGAACCGTGACAATGCAGGTCTGCGGCGGGGCTAAGGTCGAGTTGCCAATCATATTCGAATAGGGAGAGCTAAGGTGGAAATATTAATTACTGGCATCACCGGTCGCATCGGCGCCAATCTGGCCAAACAGCTTGTGGCTCGCCAACACCAGATCCGCGGTTTGGTCTGGCCCCGGGATCCGCGGGTGGAAAACTTGCAGCAAATGGGGGTGGAATTGGTCGAGGGGAGTTTGACCGAACCGGCCGATGTTGCGCGGGCGGTGGAAGGCGTCGAGGCCGTCTATCACCTGGGCGCGGCATTTCAGGGTGGCGGTCCATTTACCGATGAGGAGTTCTTCGAAACAAACGTCCGGGGCACATTCAATATGCTGGAAGCCGTGCGCAAGTTGGACGGTTTGGGCCAATTTCTATTCGCCAGTTCAGATGCCCTCTACGATAAATACATACCGGGTGGTATGCCAGAGCCGATCGACGAACAGACCCCGCGCGTGCCACGCGGGGCCTATGCCCTGAGCAAGTCGCTGGGCGAGGAGCTGTGCAATGGCTCTTGGCAGGGCTATAAAGTGCCGACGACGATCCTGCGTTTCGCCATGGTGCGGGCGGCGGATGAAATACTGGAATTTCCGCAGTTTTACCTGAGCAAAATGAAAGAAGCCCACCCCGAACTCGCCGCTCTTTGGCAGGGTGAGGAGCGCGCGGTGCTATTAAAAGACGAAAGGGGCCGCCCCTTCAAGAAGCACATCGCCGATGTTCGCGATATCGTCCACGGTTGTCTCTGCGCCCTGGGCAAAGATCGGGCGCTGGGCGAGACTTTCCAACTGGCGGGGCCACACCCCTTTACCTGGGATGAGGTGAGTTATCGGTTGGCCGAAATACTCAAAATACCCCACGTTGAAGCGCAGGTGGGTGGAACTCCAACTTTTTACGAATTCGATTTGAGCAAAGCCGAGCGCGATATCGGCTTTAGCCCCAGTTGTGATATCGTCAAGATGATCGTCGATGCCCTCAACTACCAACGGGGCGAGGATATTGGGGTATTAGCGCACGGGTGAGATATCAGGGCTGCTGGGGAATCAACTCGGCATAGATGGCGGCAAGGACTTCTTCGGTGCGGAAGGGTTTGTAGAAAATTGGGTATCCCCGCAGGGAGTGCAAAACCTCTTTCAGACCTTCACTCGGGCGTTTTTCGGGGGATAGCAGCGCGATGAGTTTGGCGCCGTCGAGTAGCCGGCTGGCTTTGGCAAAGGGGGCGGGGTCGTTGACATCGACACCCAGTAGAATTAGGTCGGGGGCGTCGACCCGGTATTGGGCCAAGCCGTCTGCCAACTGGTCTGCAACTTCGACCTGATAGCCGGATCGCTCGAGCAAGCCGGCAAAAGTCGCGCCGAATATTGCAGTGCGATCAATGATTAGAATTTTGTACAATGGACCGTTTCCAGCGCGATTGTCAGGGCGGGGAGCCTCTTGAAGATGGGGAAAACTAAGGTCTGTTGTAGACCCGCGCAAGGGGTGGATTTGCTTGACATCGCCCGGCCAGACGGCTATACTGACGCGACTTAAACGGGAGGATTGCATGCGTGGAAAAGAGGAATTAAAACGGCGAGTCTGCGAGGTCATA
>JAYYUU010000157.1:0-12912 GCA_036343835.1 Candidatus Latescibacterota bacterium
TGCGTCTGAGCGTCTCGTTCTGGGTATAGGTGAATCCCAGGTTGTCGCCTACTTTCAGATAGATCGTCCCGGCGTCGCCGTTGACGAAGCGGCGCGCTTCGGTGAGGATGCGCTCCATGAGGAGGTCCAGATCCTTGATCTGGGCCATCTCCGTGCTCAGGCGCATGATTTCTCGGAGTCTATCTTGCTCATCAACCATGGGGAACCAACTCGCTATGGTGCATTTGTCACGCTGGGGAACTATACCGTACGCTGACCGCCATGTCTACCACCAAGCTCTTATCGCATCCCGCCGTACCGCTGCTAGTAGCGGCGCTGCTGCGCCTGCCCTTCCTCGCCAGCATCCCCAATGGCTTTACCACCGATGAGGCCTCCACCGGCTATGACGCCTTCTCCATCCTGGAGACCGGCCGCGACCAGCACGGAGAGTTCCTGCCCCTCTTCGCCCGGTCCTTCGGCGACTACAACGAATCGCTCTACCGCTTCATCGCGGTGCCCTTCGTCGCCGTCTTCGGCCTCAGTGAATTCTCAGTCCGGCTCCCCGCCGCGCTGGCCGGTACGGCGACCGTCGGCGTCCTCTACCTTCTCGTCGCTTCTGCCTCCGACCGCAGGCTGGCGTGGGCGGCGTCCCTGGCCTTGGCGATCAACCCGTGGCACATCTTCTTCAGCCGCACGGCGTTCAGGGTCATTCTGTTTCCGTTACTGTTCTGCGCAGGCCTCTATTTTTGCCTGCGCGAACGCGAGCGCTCCGGCCACCTGCTGGCCGGGGCCGCCTGCCTCGCGCTCGCGCTCTACAGCTACAGCGCCGCGAGGGTTTTCGTCCCGGCTTTCTGCCTCGGCATTGCCGTCCTGTTCTGGCGCGAACTGCGGCCCTCTGCCAGGCGGCTGCTGTGGCCCGCCCTGCTGTTCGGCGCCGTGTTGGCGGCATTAGCGACCTTCTGGCTCACCCCGCAGGGCATGGCTCGTGCCGACATCCTGTTGACCTGGGATCTCGGCGCGATCACGGTCAATTACCTTTCCTATTTCGACCCGCGCTTCCTGTTTTTCAACGGCGACCCCAATCCCAGTCACAGCCCCGGCGACATCGGCCAGTTGCACCTGTTCGAAATGCTGACCGTCCCGCTGGGCCTGGCCGCGCTCGTCCGCGAGCGCCATCCCCTCGTCCGCGCCGTCTGGCTCTGGCTGGCCCTGTACCCCGTCTCTTCCGCCCTCACCGAACCGACCCAGGCTTTGCGGTCGCTGATCGGCGTGCCCCTTTTCGCGGTGCTCTCCGCGCGCGGTCTTACAGCCCTCTGGGACGCGTCCGACAAACCCTGGCTCAAGCCCGCCACCGTCGGCGCGCTGGCAGCTGCACTGGCTTTTTTCGCCAAGACCTACTATCTCGACTTCCCCCGCCACGCTTCGCCGCTGCTGTGGCGCTACGGCATGCGGCAGGCCGTGACCCGCGCCGCCGCCAGCGCCTATCCCACCGTCGTCTTCAGCCACAAGCTGTTCGCCCCCCATATCTTCGTCCTGTTCTACACGGGCTTTCCGCCGGAACAATACCACGCGCAAGGCGCCGAATTCCGCCAAAACGGCTGGCGCGACCCCGAGGGCGCCCCGGGTTTCGACCGATTCCACTTTGCCTATATCGCCAGCATCGCGAACCTGACGCTGCAATCTGGATCGTTGCTGCTGGTCGTCCACGCCGCCGATATGGCCTATATTGATCAAAGCAGCCTCAACTGGCGCTCCATCGACGAGATCGCTGACCCCATGGGTCGGCCGCGCATCAAATTCATCGAAATATCCGCCGCCCGGCAAGGATCCCCATGACCGCACTCCGCGGCAAAGCCCGCCGCTATCTCCGCAGCCTCGGCAAGGAGGGCATCTCCCCCGCGCTGTTGCGCTCCATCGACGAGCCCACGCCCACCACGAACTGATCAAAGTGACGATCGAGCGCGGCTGCCCCCTCGACCGCAAGGAAGCCGGCGACCACCTCGCCGTCGCCACCGAATCGCACTTGGTCTAGGTCCTCGGCAACACCCTTTTGCTCTATCGTCCCGACCCCGACGAGCCCAAAATCGTGCTGCCCGACTGAACGCGCGCCGGTCAAATGGACTTTTGCAATGGCTGTTAGGCTTCGCGCCACGCCCGCGCGAAAATCCCCAGCGACCCCGGCGCGTTGGCCGGCGTAGTGGTTGTTGAAAAACGCGTAGACCTCCCGCTCCGGCTCCTCGCCCACCATCTCCCGCACCTGCCGCGCCCAATTCTCGATCTCGGCCGCCCGGTCCCACACCAGCCGGTCCCAGTGCTTCCCCTTCTCCCCCCCCCGCTCGATCATCCCATCGACATATTCGTCCATCTTCTTGCGATCGCCCAAGAAACGGATATAAAGGAAATCCGTCGTCTGCGGATCCAACCGCCGCCGCGTCTCCCCCAGATCCGGCATCGTATAATAGTTGTTCAACACCAGCGCCACCCCGTGCTCGCGCAGCAAATCCAACAACTGACCCCGCAACCAGCGCCCATTGCGCACCTCCACCGCGAAGTATAGGAATTTTAATCGGCCTGCGGGAGGATCCGATCACATCGCGTCAATGGGCAAGCCAGATAGCCGCGGAAAACACCCGTCAGAACGCAGAAATACACCAGCAGGCGACGGTGCAAAAGCATCTTGCCGAGGCCTGATTTCCTTGGCACAGCAAGCGCTTGCCAAGCAAGACTACAGCACTGCGGCCAGCATAGCAATTGGATGTCTATCCGTGGTCTGCGCCCCATAGGCTTCGTCTGGAAGCGTTGAGAATCTATTGTCGGACAGCACATCCAGCGGCATCTGGAAAATGGTTTCAGCTGGTGAAATCAGGTGGCCAAGATGCGCGTTTTCAGCCATTAATACCCGAGCTGACGCAAGCTCGTGCTGACCGAGCGGCCGAACTCAAATTGGGCTGGGCGAAGACCCGAATGGTCTTGCCCGAGGGCACCTTGGAATTAGCCCCTTGCCACACGGCGGCAAATTACTTTATTGTAGACGGAAATCGAAACCCCTTTACACCGCCCGGAGGCTCCTCCCATGCCCGCGCTGACCCGAAAAGAATTGGACCACTTTGAAAACGAGGGCTACGTCGTCGTCAAAGACGTCATCGACTCGACCAAAACCCTAGACCCCGTCATCGCCGAATACGCCACCGTCCTCGACCGCCTCGCCGACGAGCTCTACCAGAGCGGCGACATCGCCTCGCGCTACGAGGAGCTGGACTTCAGCGCGCGCTATATCCAGATCTGCGTCGAGACCGGCAAAGTCCACAGCGCTTATTTCGACTTTTCGCTGCCCTTCCAGAATGTCCAGCCCGATTCCCCCTTCTGGGCCGGTCCGGCCGTCTTCTCAGCCTTCACCGACTCCGACCTGCTCGACGCCATCGAATCGCTGATTGGCCCGGAGATCTACTCCAACCCCGTCCAGCACGTGCGCATTAAGCCGCCCGAGCGCCATCTGCCCAAAAACCAACACGGCAACCCCGTCCTAGGCGCCACCCAGTGGCACCAGGACCACGGTGTCGTCACCGAGGAAGCCGACGACACTAAGATGCTGACGGTGTGGTTTTCGCTACAGGACACCCCCTTCGAAAAGGGGCCGCTGATGGTCGTGCCCCGCTCGCACAAAAGCGGCCTCCTGCCCCACTGTCCCAACTATATGGACAATGCCCCCCAGTTCGCCGGGGCAGCCCAGATCCCCGAAAAACTCTTCGCCGCCGCGGAGGCCATCCCCCTGCCGGTAGAGCGCGGCGACGTGATCTTCATACACAAGCAGACCGTCCACGGCTCCTATTCCAACACCAGCGACGAGGTCCGCTGGAGCTTCGACCTGCGCTATAACCCCACCGACCAGCCCACCGGCCGCATCGCCTTCCCCGGCTTTATAGCCCGCAGCCGGCGCGATCCCCAAAGCGAGTTGCGCGACCCCGCCGAATGGCACCGTCTCTGGCGCGAAACGCGGACCCGCATGGCGACGATCAACCAGGGCGGCCAGACCGACATCCCCTTCCGCCGCCCGCAGCTGGCCCACCCCATGTGCGCCTAGGAGCCCCCATGCAACTCAGACCCAACCGCGTCAAACGCAAACTCGCCGCCGGCGAAATCGCCTGTATCGCCGGCGGCATGACCCACGCCGACGATATCGACGCCTTCGGCCCCTGTGGTTTCGACGGGGTCTGGCTCGAGGGCGAACACGGCGCCGTCGACGCCGCCGACCTGGGCAATCTCACCCGCGCCTGCGATATCTGGGGCCTAACCTCCGTCGTCCGCATCAACCGCAACGACCAGGGCCTGATCTACCGCACCTTCGATCGCGGCGCCCAGGGCGTCTGCATCCCCCACGTCAACACCCGCCAGGAAGCCGAAAACGTCGTCGCCGGTGGTAAATTCGCCCCCATCGGCCAACGCGGCCTCTACACCAGCCGCCAGGGCCTCGACGTCGCCGACTACCTCGAAGTGGCCAACGACGAGACCCTGCTGATCATCCTCATCGAAGACATCGCCGCCGTGCAAAACCTCGACGAAATCCTCGCCGTCGACCACATCGACGTATTCTTCGTCGCCCCCTCCGACCTCGCCGCCTCCATGGGCCACATCGGCAACCACGACCACCCCGAAGTACAAAAAATCATCGACGAAGCCCTCGCCCGCATCCACGCCGCCAACCGCGTCTCCGGCACCACCGTCACCAACGACACCGTCAAAAAATACACCACCCAGGGCGTCCGCTGCTTCCTCACCGGCACCGGCGGCTGGCTCGCCCAAGGCGCCGCCGACTTCCTGCAACGCACCGAAAACGCCTAAAACTTAAGTTCCTACGACCGCAGCACTACCCAACATCTCCCATCTCCTCATAAGTGGCCGGGTCATCACCAACCTCTACCACTACACCTCTATCCCTCCATCTTTTCCTTTCCGTAAAACGCCGTGCAACCGGAGGACAGAGGGGATACCCGTAGCGGCTTGCTAGCCCCTTGGAGGGGCACAGGATGTGCCACGAGAATGAGCGAGGGAATACCCTCCGTCTGTCCGTCCCCCCCCAATCTGCGTATACTATCCCCCCAACCCAAGGAGCCCCATATGCCCGCCTTCAACAACTACACCGATCTCCTAACCCACATAAAATCCAAAGGCCACACCCCCCAAATCCTCGGTCGCACCCCCGCCCACCAACCCATCATCGCCATAAAAAGCGGCGGCAGCAAAACCCCCGCCATCTTCATCAGCGCCGGCAGCCACGCCACCGAACAAGCCGGCGTCACCGCCGCCGTCGACCTCATCGACGAACTCCAAACCGACCACCAACTCTACACCCTCCCCTGCCGCGATCCCATCGGCCTCAACGGCTTCGCCTACGCCTTGAGCCTGAGCCTCGACGAAATCCCCATCCTCGACCGCCTCGACGACGTCGGCACCCTGCTCCGCGACCGCGGCGAGATCCTCTACGAAAAAGACGATACCATCGTCGCCATCATCGGCGAATACGGCTACTCCACCCACAATCTCTACAACCGCCTCGACGGTGACATCGCCTGGCTCGAAGCCCTCAAGGGCCGCCGCCTCTACTTCCCCAATCGCGATCCCGGCATCGAAGGCACCGACTGCCTCCAGCGCGCCTACGCGCTGATCATCGACCCGACCGGCGAAGTCCTCCACCTCAACCGCTTCCACGACACCTCCTGGGCGCCGGTCGAATCGCGCTGCACCCGCAACCTGATGGCCCAAATCCAACCCGGCCTGACCCTGGACCTGCACGAATACGGCGGTGACGCCTTCTGGTTTTCGGCCCGCCACCAGCAAAACGACGACGACCAGCACTGGGAAGAACGCATGGCCGATGCAATGATCGCCGCCATCAACGACGCCAATACACCCCTTCCGCCCGAGGACTATCTGCCCGGAACATTCTTCACCAAAGGGGCACTCGGCGTGTACTGGCTCAATGCCGGAAAGCGCGGCGAAGGTCTCAACCTCGTCGACTACGCGGCCGCGGTCTACGGTCCGTCTTTTACGATTGAAACCGGGATGAAATTGAGTGTCGCCGCACGAGTGGCCACCGCCAAACTGGCGGCGCAAAAAGCCGTGGAAGTCTTTGGGGCACGCCACGCCTGATGAGTATCGGCAGCACCCTAAGCAGTTTCCGGCTGCGAGGATTCAACCGCAACGTCCAGTCGTTCTTCCTCTACGGCATTTCGATCAACGCCGGGATGGCGCTCTTTTCGCTGCTCTACAATCTCTATCTGTTGCGGCTGAGCCATCAGGAGGATTTTATCGGTCAGGTCGCGAGCATGGCGCCGCTGGCCACGGGATTGTTGGCGCTGCCCATCGGCGTGCTCAGCGACCGCTTCGGGCACAAACCCTTTCTCGTGGCCTCGGGGCTGCTGCTGACCATATCACAACTGGGCCTGTGTCTTACGACGGCGCCGACAGCCCTGTTGGCTTTCTCTTTCATCGGCGGGGTGGCCACCTCCTTTATCTGGGTCAACCACGTCCCCTTCCTCTCCGACAACGCCCACCCCTCGCGCCGCGCCGAGGCCCTGGCCATCTGGTCGGCGCTACAGGTAGTAATCCGCATGCTGCTGAGCCTGGCCGGCGGTTTTATGCCCGGGATCATGGGCTATTTCCTCGGCGTCTCCACCGACATGCCCGAGCCCTTCCGCTACTCGCTGCTCTTGGGAGCCGCCTGCTCGCTCGTCGCCGTATTGCCACTCCTGCGCATCCCCGGCAGCCAGACCGGCCACCAGCAACCCGCCGACGCACAACGCGACGCGCCCGCTGAGGACGGTCCCGCCCCCTGGCGCATCTTCGCCGCCATCGCCGCCCTGAGCGGCACCCGCGGCTTTGCGATGGGGCTGACCTATCCCTTCTTCAACGTCTTCTTCGAGGAGGAGTTGCACCTCGTCCCGGCGATGATCGGCGCGATCTTCTTCTCAAGCCAGCTTGTCGGCTTGCCGGCGACCTTTAGCGCTCCGGCCCTGGTGCGCCGCTTCGGCCCGACGCTGACCATCCTGCCCGCCCGCACCATCGGCGGCGGTGCCCTTGGCGTCATGGGATTCTTTATTAGCCTGCCAGTCGCGGTGCCAATGTTCCTGCTCTCGCGCATGGCCGAGGTCGTCGACAACCCCTCCGATCAACACTTCTCCACCCAGGTCCTGCCCCGGCGCTACTGGGCCCGGATCCAGGGTCTCCGCGTCTGCGGTTTCCAGATGCTGAACTTCCTCGGCAGCCTGCTCGGTGGCGCGCTGATCCTCGACTATGGCTACGCGGCCGCCTTTGGGCTGGCAGCCGCGTCGCGGATCGCCAGTGGGCTGATCATGGCGGTTTGCTTTGGTTTCAAACCCACAAAAATATAAAACAGGTGCTGGCAGCAACTAACCTGCCAGTTGCGCTGAAAGATTGATCTCCGTCCCGGCATAGAGTCTTGAGATTGGGCATTTCTCCTTTGCTGTTTGAACGAGCTCAGCAAACTTACCTTCCTCCAATCCGGGAGCTACAGCTTCGCAAACTAAGTCAATGCTGGTGATTTTCGGGCCGTCATCATCGCCCAAATGAACGGAAGCCGTTGTTTCGATACTCGTCGGCGTGAGATCTTCGCCGCTAATGAGCGCTGCAAGAAACATTGAATAGCAACCGGCATGTGCCGCCCCAACGAGCTCCTCCGGATTTGTACCTTCTCCTTCTTCAAAGCGGGATACAAAGGTATAAGGGCCTTCAAACTCCCCATACTTCATTACGCCATTACCCTCTTTCAGAGTACCATGCCATTTGGCAGTTGCTTGACGGGTAGCCATGTTTTGCTCCTATTTGTTTGAGTGAGATAAGAAGATTGGATACGTGACTTTGGGGATCTTTTACCCAAGGCCCATAAAGATATATTCCAGTAATCAGATGGGCAAACTGCCAGGGCTATAAACGGTTTGACCCCAGGCCAGATTCAAGTCGATCGATTTGAGATGGTCTGACTCCAGGGGAGCATAATACCGATGAAAATCACCAAAGTCGAAGTGCGAACCGTCGCCCCTCCGGTCGACCGCTTCACTTGGTCGGACGACCTGCCCGACCAGTACTCGACCAACACCCTCGTCCGCATCTACACCGACGCGGGCGTCGAGGGCGTCGCCGGCGTCTGGAATGCGACGTCGTTCGACTTCGAGTGCTACACCGCCGAATCGATCCGCCACCTGGCGCCAATCCTCGTCGGCAAGGACCCGCTTTTGCGCGAGCAGATCTGGCACCAGATTCGCCCCCGGGTCTTCCCGCTGCCACCCCAGTCGCTCGCCGCCATCGACATAGCCCTGTGGGATCTGGCCGGCAAAGTGGCCGACCTGCCGCTCTACCGACTACTCGGCGGCGCCCGCGACAGAATCCCCACCTACGCCAGCACCCCGCTCTTTGACGACGTCGACTCCTATCTCCAAAACGCCGAGGAATTCATCGCCCAGGGCTTTAAAGCGATCAAATTTCACACCTGGTGCATCCCCGAGCTCGACCTCGAACTCGCCCGCGCCGTTCGCAAGCAGTACCCCGGCAACGAGGTCGCCTTTATGCTCGACGCCGAAAACAACTACGACCGCGACGGCGCCCTCAAAGTCGCCCGGGAGCTCGAGGCGATGGGCTTTACCTGGTTCGAGGCACCGCTACACGACTCGGACCTCGACGGCTATCGCGAGCTGACCAGCCGGGTGGCGATCCCCATCCTCCCCTCGGGCAACTGGTTCCAGGACCTCCACACCTTCTCCACCGCCATCCAATCCAAAGCCTGGGGCCGCGCCCGGACCGACGCGGCGATGATGGGCGGCATTACCCAGACCAACAAAGCCATCGCCCTTACCCAGGCCGCCGGGATGAAATGCGAGATCATGTCCTGGGGCTACAGCCTGGTCTCGGCGGCCAACCTGCACCTTATGCTGGCCCACGACAACTGCTCCTACTTCGAGCAGTCGGTCCCCTGCGCACCCTATGAATACGGAATGAAAGACTTCATTCGCGCCCAACCCGACGGCTACGCCTACGCGCCATCAGGACCGGGGCTCGGTCTCGCAGTGGATTGGGGAGCGATGGAGGAGGCGACGATTCTTTCGTTCGTCGTCGAATAAGGGCCGAACATTGCTCAGCGCCTGGCCGCTGTGCTTTCCTCCACGACCAAATATTGATTGGCCCGCAAACCCTTCAGCACCTGGACGGTGCCGCTCGGCCAGCGCACCACCAGCGAATCCACCGTCGCGATGCGGCCCAGACCGAAATGGGCCCGCGGGTCCTCGCTGGAGAGGAAACTGCTCCCGCTGACGATATCGCGGACCTGCGCCCCGCCACCGGCCACCAAACGCAACCGCGCGCCGATCCCGCCCCGATTGCTCTTGGCGCCGACCAATTTCACGCCCAGCCAGTTCTGCCCGTTGCCCACGTCGTTGCGCAATAGCGTCGGCCGGTCGTTGAGGTTGGCGACGAGAATATCCAGATCCCCGTCGTCGTCGTAGTCTGCAACGGCGCTCCCCCGGCTCACCCTGGCCGTGCCCAGACTGTCTCCGGCGGTGGGCAAGAGCAATGCGAAGTGACCGCCCCCGCGGTTGTCGAAGAGCTGGTCGGGCTGCGCGTAGCGGATGCCGCTGCCCGAGCGCTCGATCTGCGGATAGACGTGGCCATTGGCCACTAGGAGATCCAGGTCGCCGTCGTTGTCGTGGTCGAAAAACCCAGTGCCGAAGCCCACGAAGTGAAAACTGGCCCGGCCCAAACCGGCCTCTACCGCAACGTCGACAAACAGGCCCGCACCCTCGTTGCGGTAGAGGGTATTGTAGTCGTCCTCGAAATGGGTCGTGAAAATATCGGCGCGCCCGTCGCCGTCGTAGTCGCCCCAGGCCACGCCCATGCCGGCCTGCGAATGTCCCAGTCCCCCGTACGCCACCTGAGCCTGCAACCCTACTTCCGCGAAAATCCCGTCGCCGTCGTTGCGGTAGAGGAAGTTGGGACTGGAATCGTTGGCCACATAGAGATCGGCGTCGCCGTCGTCGTCACCATCGACGAAGAGCACCCCGAAACCATAACCTGGCTCCGGCTGCGCCAAACCGGCCTCCGCGGTGACGTCGGCGAAGCGTCCGTCGTCGTTGCGGTAGAATCTGTCCGCCTCCGGCTTAAGCCCCATCGGCCCAACGAAAACGTCCACCCCCTTCCACTGGCTGCCCAGCCGCGGCATCTCCCCGGGATCGAACTCGGCATAACCCGCCACGTAGAGGTCGACGTCCCCATCGGCGTCGTAGTCCCCGAAAGCGGCGCCCGTGCTCCAGGTGACCGCCGCCCCGGCCTCGCCCCCCACTTCCGCAAAACCCGCAGCGCCGTCGTTGCGGTAGAGTATATTCTCGCGCAGGTTGGTGATGTAGAGAAGTGGTACATCCCGCTCAGCATGGCGCTGCGGCAGGAGACGCAGACGGGGGAAGCGACGCTGCAATTTTCAAAGACCATGCCCTCAGCCGCCAGGCGGTCGAGGGCGGGGGTCTGCATAAAGTCGAGGCCGTAGCAGGGCAGGCTGTCCCAGCGCTGCTGGTCGGTGGTGATAAAAAGCAGATTCCGGGCCATGCGCACTTGTCCTTTCTCCAGTGCCCTGATCCGCGAATTCAGTCCCGAATCAGACACCCGATCTCGCACGTCCCGG
Organism: Candidatus Latescibacterota bacterium; assembly: GCA_036343835.1. GTDB lineage: Bacteria > Latescibacterota > UBA2968 > UBA8231 > UBA8231. Next base: position 10,661 of record JAYYUU010000157.1, read on the forward strand.
CATGGCAGTACCAGAGCGTGCCTTCGTGGATGGTCATACCGTGGACCTCGTCGGGAGCCTCGACGCGGAAAACATCGTAAATGCGCCCTTCGGCCGTATCCAGCAGGCAGACCGTGCCCGCCGAGGTATCGGCGCTCCACAACCGGCCACCAGGCCCCCAGGCCAGACCGTGCACCCGCAGACCCGGCGCGCGAAAGCGATGCTCTTCACGCCACGACTCGGCGTCCACCACGTGGATCATCTGCGACGGCGGCGAGGCGATGTAAATCTTGCCGTCGCGCCACTCCAGCCCGTGGTCGCCGGTGATCTTGGGGTCGTCCAGAGCCTCGCGGGGGGCGGTGACGCCAGCCCCGGGCGAATCGTATTTGGCGACAGTCGCCCCGGTCTCCGGGTCGATCTTGGCGATTTTGAGCTCGAAGGTGGAGGCGACCCACAAATAGCCGCCGCCCAGGGTGATGCCGCTGGAGTGCTGGGTGTCGGTCTGGGCTGCGAAGAGCGTCTCGCCGCTCTCGTAGTCCAGGCGGTAGACCTTGTTGTCCATCTGGTCGATATACCAGAGCCCGTCCTCTGCCGCCTGCAGACCGTTGGGGTGGGGTCCGGGGCTCTTGAACCGTTTCTCGACGCGAGCGATATTTTCCGCCATGGCATGTTTCCCCTATTGAGTTAGATTGTGATTAGGATATAATAATGAAAATTACCCGCATAGACCTAGCAACCGTCCACGTCACCGAGCGCGTCGATTGGACCTTCGTCCATATCGAAACCGACACAGGGATCCGCGGCCGCGGCGAGCTAAACCCCTCGGTACAGCGCTCCGACGCCCTCGGCGTGGTCCGCCAGATGGCCGACGCGCTCAGCGGACGCGACCCCCGGCGCATCGAGGAGAACGTCGCCCTCTTCGACCCCGCCGCGCTCGACCGCTTCGGCTTCCGCGCGCTCAGCGCCCTGGACCAGGCACTGTGGGATATCCTCGGCAAATCGCTCGATGCCCCGGTCCACGCGCTTTTGGGCGGCGCCTGCCGCGACGAAATCCGCCTCTACGCCAATATCAACCGCGCCACCAGAAAGGACCGCTCGCCCGAGGGCTTTGCCCGCAACGCGGCGGCAGCGATCAAAGACGGCTTCGACGCCGTCAAACTCGCGCCCTTCGACGGCCTGCCCCGCGGCATCGACCGCGCCGAGGACGCGCAGGCCGGTATCGACGCCCTGCGCGCGGTGCGCCAGGCCATCGGCCCGGAGGTGGATCTGCTGGTCGACTGCCACTCGCACTTTACGGTCAAAGGCGCCCTCGAGGTCGCCGCCGCGCTCGCCGACCTCGAGCTATACTGGTTCGAGGAGCCGATCCCCGGCGACGATATCGACGGCTATCTCGAGGTCAAAGCACGCTGCGGCCTACCCGTCGCCGGCGGCGAAAGCCGCGTGCACCGCCGCGGCTTCTGGGAAGTGCTCGACCGCCGCGCCCTGGACATCGCCATGCCCGACGTCACCATCGTCGGTGGCCTCACCGAGCTAAAAAAAGTCGCCGCCCTGGCCGAGGCCCGCGGCATTCCCACCGCGCCGCACGGCCCCTTCGGGCCCGTCACCACCACCGCCAGCGTCCACGCGATGGCCGCCCACCCCGCCTTCCCCATCCTCGAATACGCCTGGGGCGAGGTACCGTGGCGCCATGCACTGACCCTGCCGGCCGAAAAAATAACCAACGGCCGCATCGCGCTGCCGCAAACGCCCGGCCTCGGCGTCGAGCTAAACCCGGATACTGTGGCGGCGCATCGCGTCGCAGTAGCGCGATAGACGGCACCGCTATGCCCGGTATTAGGTCGGCGCAGCAGCTTTGCAACCACGCCTTGGGCGGCGTGGACAAACCAGAGGGAGACAGGCTATGAAACGCGTCGCATTGGGTACGACGGGAAGGGAAGTCTCGGCCCTGGCGCTGGGATGCCTGCAGTTCTGCCGCGCGACCGAGGAGTCGAGCCGCGCCGTGGTGATCCGGGCTTTTGAGCTGGGAATCGACTTCTACGATACGGCGGATGTCTATGGATGGCGGGACGGAATACCGGGCCAATCGGAGGAAGTGCTGGGCACCGCACTGCGCGAAGCAGGCATTCCCAGGGACCAGGTCGTCGTCGCGTCCAAGTGCGGCATCGTCCAGGTGGGCATGGAAAAAGCGTACTCGTACAAGGCCTACGACCTGTCGCCGGCTTATGTCAAGACGAGTTGCGAGATGTCGCTGCAGCGTCTGGGCATGGAATACC
>JAYYUU010000158.1:0-6918 GCA_036343835.1 Candidatus Latescibacterota bacterium
ATTTCACTATCCTGTGACATCTGGGACAGCAAGCCGCTCATTGGGTATACCCTTGAAGACCTCGGCTAGTTGGGCTAGTGGTTGCTTGACAGGTATTTGGGGAGGGTGGATATTGAGCGCGGGTGGCATATATATAGGGCAATAATGGCCGATATGAGTATTGGATAGGTGTGGAGGAGATCACTAGGTATGGCGCATCAACTTTAACCTCGACTAATTGTTGGAGCTAAGTTTTACTGGGGTCAGTTAGCTTGATCTGTATGATGAAGGTGGGGTGAAATCGCCGATGGTGAGGAGTTGGCCGGTGATGATGGGGCGTTTGCCGGGCCAGTCGATGAGGGCTTCTTCGATTGGCCAGGAGTGGGTGAGGGTGGTGGGGATTTTGCAGGAGGGTCGGCCGGGGTCAGCTAAGAGCAGGCGGGGGGCGTCGGCTGTCGAGGGCGCGTGGCGGCTGCGGAGTTGGCGCAACTTGGGGTGGGTGGATTTGGGGAGGCGCAGGCCGTAGGCGCGACGTTCGCGTAGCGTTTGCATAGGTAGTGCCAATTTAACTATTGTGCGATTTGGGCGCTCGTCTGGCGCCTGAGTTGAGGAGTGTTATGAGCGCGGAACTGCCCTTTACCCGCATCGTCGAATCGCTGCCGCCGACCGTGCCCTTTGTGCCGCCCGAGGCGCTGGAGCGGGAGCGGGGGCGGATATTGCGACTGCGCGTTGGTGCCAATGAGAGCAATTTCGGTCTTTCGCCCAGGGCCAGAGAGGCGATGGCGCGGGCGGTGGAGCAGGTGCACTGGTATAACGATCCCGAAGGTTATGAGTTGCGGGCGGCGCTGGCTGCTCATCACGGCGTTGAGATCGCTGCAGTGGGCCTGGGGGCGGGGATCGATGAGATTTTGGGGCTGATGGTGCGGCTATTCGCCGAGTCGGGCGATGCAGTGGTCACTTCACTGGGGGCCTATCCGACATTTAATTATCATGTTGAGGGGCACGGGGCGGTGTTGCACCGGGTGCCCTATCGCGACGATAGAGAAGATCTGTCGGCCCTATTGGCCAAAGCGCGGGAAGTGCGGCCGAAGCTGGTCTATGTGGCCAATCCCGACAATCCGATGGGCACCTGGCAGCGCGCCGATGAGTTGCGGGATTTTATCGGGGCTTTGCCGGGGGGGTGCGTACTATTGCTCGACGAGGCCTATGTGGACTTCGTGCCAGAAGAGGCGCTATTGCCGCTGGAGACGGAACGGGCGCAGGTGGTGCGGCTGCGGACCTTTTCGAAGGCGCATGGCATGGCGGGGGCGCGGATCGGCTATGTGCTGGCGCACCGCGAGGTGGTCGGGGCGCTCGACAAGGTTCGCAATCACTTTGGCGTCAATCGCGTCGCCCAGGCCGGAGCACTGGCCTCGTTGGCGGATGGTGATTTTGTGCGGTCGGTGGTGCGGCAGGTGGCAGAGGGGCAGGAGGAATACGCGGCGCTGGCTGCAGAGTTGGGTCTGGGGGTGGTGCCTTCGGCGACGAATTTTGTGGCGCTCGACCTCGGCAGTGGCGACCGGGCGCGGGCTTTGCTGCAGGCGCTTTTAGCGCGGGATGTCTTTGTGCGGATGCCCGGCGTGGTGCCCTTAGACCGCTGTATTCGTTTGACGGTGGGCCCGGCGAAAGAGCGGGCGACTTTTGCTGAAGTGTTGCGGAATGTGCTGCCGCAGATCGGGTGAATGCGGATGAAGGTGCTGGTTGCGGGTAGCAGCGGGTTGATCGGGACGGCGCTCTGCGGCAAGCTGGCGCAGGAGGGGCACGAGGTGGTGCGGTTGGTGCGGCGGGTGCCCGAGACGGATGGGGAGTTGCGTTGGGATCCGGAGGCCGGCGAGTTGGATGGGGCTGCATTGGAGGGTGTGGAGGCGGTGGTGCACCTGGGGGGACGGAGTATTGCAGGGGGGCGGTGGACGGAAAAGATCAAGGCCGAGTTGCGGCTGAGTCGGGTGCAGACGACTCAGTTGCTCGCTGCGACCCTGGCGGGGTTGGCCGCGCCGCCCCGGGTATTTATTGGCGCGTCGGCGATTGGGATCTACGGCGATCGGGGCGATGAAGCGCTGCACGAGGCGAGTGGGCCGGGCGCGGGGTTTTTGGCCGAGTTGGGCCAGGCGTGGGAAGGAGCGAGTGTGGTGGCAGCGAATGCGGGCATTCGCGTCGTGCACGCCCGCTTTGGCATTGTCCTCAGTCGCCGGGGTGGGGTGCTGGCTAAAATGCTTATGCCCTTTCGGTTGGGCGTGGGCGGCAGAATCGGCGACGGAAGGCAGTATTTTAGTTGGATCGGTCTGGAGGACGCGGTGGCGGCGCTGGTCTTTGTGTTGGCGAATGAGGCCTTGCGCGGACCGGTGAATGTGACGGCGCCCGAGCCGGTTACCAACGCCGAGTTGACGAAAGCCCTGGGGCGGGTGTTGCGGCGACCGACGCTATTGCCGCTGCCGGCCCTGGCGGCAAAGCTGCTCCTGGGCGAATTGGCCGAGGAGGGCTTGCTGGCGAGCCAGCGGGTGTTGCCGGGTCGGCTGCTGGATGCGGGTTTTGAGTTTGCCTATCCCGAATTGGAGGGCGCGTTGCGGTGCGCCTTAGAGCGGTAGGCGGATGCGAGTGGCGATTGCATGGTCCCGAGTTAGCGTATTTCCCAATTAGGATCAATTTTTTTATCAGAATAAAGCGGATCGCAGTAGACGGGGCGGCGGGTGACTCGCTTATTGCGACTGGGAGTCCGACAACCTATACTACCGATCTAGCCCAGGAGTCGCGTTTTGATCGTCTTCCCTCCCCGAGATGGCGTCCGCTTCGTCAAAAACCTGATCATCACCGCCAGCGACGGCGTGCAACTGGCCCTGGATCTGCACGTCCCCGACGCGCCGGATTGGCAGACGACGCCCCGTCCCCTGCTGCTCGAGTATATTCCCTACCGCAAAGACGATGCCGTGCCCTATTCGGGGTACCACCACTACTTCGCTCGACACGGCATTATTGGCGCCAGGCTCGATTGCCGGGGCACCGGTAGCAGCGCGGGGTCCACCCACGACGAATACAGCGAACGGGAGCAGCAAGACGGGGCCGAGGTGGTGGAGTGGCTGGCCGGGCAGGCTTTTTCCAATGGTAAGGTCGGGATGATCGGCGCTTCCTACGGGGGTTTTACCAGCGTCCAGGTGGCGGCGCTCAGACCCGCGGGGCTGGCGACGATTATTCCCATCTACTTCACCGACGATCGCCATACCGACGACTGCCACTACCGCGGCGGGGCCTGGCGCTGTTATTACGATATCGGCGCCTACGGGGCCTCGATGATCGGCATGAACGCCATGCCGCCCTATCCCGAGTATAGCGGCGAGGATTGGGCGGAGATCTGGGAGCAGCACCTCGAAGAAAACACCCCCTATATAATTGAGTGGCTGGCGCACCAGACCGACGGACCGTATTGGCGACCGGGCAGCGTCCGCAATCGCTGCGACCAGATCGAGTGCTCGGTGTTTATGATCGGCGGTTGGCGCGATGGCTATCCCAACCCGCCGCTGCGGACCTTCAATGCATTGGCGGTGCCGAAAAAACTGCTGATGGGCCCCTGGAACCACGCGCGGCCGGATGCGGCGATTCCCGGCCCGCGGATCGACTATTTGCGCGAGGTGGTGCGCTGGTGCGACCACTGGCTCAAGGGCGAGGCAAACGGGGTGATGGTCGATCCAGCGGTGCAGGTCTATATGCAGACCTACGATAAACCAGTGGCGACGCGGACCGAGACCAGTGGCTATTGGCGGGCAGAGCGGGCGCTCGAGCCGGAGGGCAGCGCAGTGCACTCTTTCGCGTTATGTGGCGAGGGGCGTTTGCTGCCAACGGAGATCCCGCCCGATGACGGGGAGGGATACGACGAGTACGAGTACCGGCCCACCGTGGGTTTGTGCGGTGGGCTGTGGAGCGGGGGGGTGCCCTTTGGTTTGCCAACGGACCAGCGACCCGACGAGCTAGACGCACGTACCTATACAACTGAGCCGCTGGAGGAGGATCTGGAGATTTGCGGTTGGCCGCAGGTGGCGCTCTACGCGTCGTCGACCGCGCCGGTGATGGCCTTTGTCGCCCGGCTTTGCGATGTGGCGCCGGACGGGACGAGCGCACTGGTATCGAGCGGTGTGCTCAATGGCACGCGGCGGGATTCGCTCGAGCTACCGCAGCCGCTGGAGATGGGGGTGATCTATTCGTTGAGCTTCGATTTGGACGCGACGGCCTGGCGTTTTCGCAAGGGGCATTGTATTCGCCTGGCGATCTCGAGCGCGGATTTTCCCAATTTGTGGCCGACGCCCTATAAAGGGACCAACAGGATCTATCGGATGGCGGAGCAGCGGTCGATGCTCTTTTTGCCGGTGTGGCCGACGCGCGAGGCGGAGGGGGACGGCTTGCCCGCCGCCGAGATCGAGTTTGCACCCGGTGGCGATGCGGCTCCTTATGCGTTGGGGCCGGGCGAGCCGGTTTGGCAACTGGTCGAGGATGTGCTGGGGCGGCGCAAGGGGCTCAAAACGCGGACCCGGGATATTGCCAAGGCGAGTCGGGCAACCGAAGTCGAGAGCGAGCGCCTGTTCGAAGTCTGGGCCAGCGAGGAGGATCCGGCCGACGTCGCGGCGGTGGGCCAGCATTTCAGGCGAATCGCGCGGCCAGACGGCGAAACGCGCGTCGACGCCATTTGCAGCCTGCGGAGCACCGAGACGGCTTTTCACCTGACGATCGATCTGGTCGTCGAGGTCAATGGTCTGCCGCATTTTCAGCGGCGCTGGACGCGGACATTTCGTCGGGAGTTGCTGTAGGCATGGCTGAAGAACGGATTCTCCTCACCGGCGCCAGCGGCTATGTGGGCGGGCGTCTGCTCCCCGCGCTGGAGGCCAGCGGGCGCCGGGTGCGCTGTCTGGCACGTCGGCCCGAGGCACTGGCTTCTCGCGTGGGGGTTGGGACCGAGGTAGTGGCGGGAGATTTGCTGGCCGCCGAGCCATTACCGCCGGCGCTGGAGGAGGTGCATACGGCCTATTATCTGGTGCGATCCGCGGGGGAGGGACGCCGCGATCGGGCGGCGGCGGAGCGCTTTGCGCAGGCGGCGGTCGTCGTCGGTGTGCGCAAGATCGTCTATCTCGGCGGTCCGGATCCTGCCACCGCGTCTGCCGGCCCGGGTAGTTGCCGTGAAATCGGTCGCATCTTGCGCGAGTCGGGGGTGCCCACGTTAGAGTTCAGGGCTTCGATTATCATTGGATCGGGCAGCCTGTCCTTTGAGTTGGTGCCCGGGCTGGTCGAAGGTTCGCCGTTGATGGTTACACCGCGCTGGGTCTACTCGCTGGCCCAGCCGATTGCCATCGAAGATGTCATCGCCTATTTGCTGGAGGCCCTGGCCGTGGAATTGGAGCAGAGCCAGATCGTCGAGATCGGTGGTCTCAATCAGGTGGGCTATAGCGAGATTATGCACGAATACGCGCGGCAGCGGGGGTTGCGGCGGCTGATTGTGCCCGTGCCGGTATTTGCGCCGAAGCTCTCGAACTGGTGGCTGCGGCTCGTCACGCCGCTCTACGCGCCGGTGGGGCGCAGACTAATCGACGGTGTGCGTCGCGATGCAGTGGTGCGGGATGTGGCGGGTATGCGGCGTTTTGCCGTGCAACCGATGAGTCTGGGCCAGGCCATCGCTCGGGCTTTGCGCTACGAGGATGGTCATTGTGCCGCGACCTGCTGGTCCGACGCCTTCTCCTCACAAGGCGCAGAGCGGAGTCCCGCCAGCGCTGGTTGCAGTGCGCGCCGGATTGACTCGCGCTCGGTGCAGTTGTCCTGTTCGGCCGAGGCGGCCTTTCGGCCCATCCGGCGGATCGGCGGTCGGGTGGGGTGGTACTGGGGCAACTGGCTGTGGCGGCTGCGCGGTTTTCTCGATCTGCTGCTGGGGGGGCTGGGTTTGCGGCGGAGGCGGCGCGATCCGGAGTATCTGTGGCCCGGCGATGCGGTGGATTGCTGGCGAGTCGAAGAAGTCAAGGCCGATCGGCGATTGCATCTGCACGCGCAGATGAAGCTGCCGGGCCGGGCCTGGCTGCAATTCGAAGTCGAGGAGGGGGACGGCGGTTGCGTGGTGCGGCAGACGGCGATTTTCGATCCCTTTGGGTTTTGGGGCTTGTTATACTGGTATGGCGTCTATCCGCTGCACGCGCTGGTTTTTGGCGGGATGTTGCGGGGTATTGTGCGGGCGATTGACGCAGAGTTGAGAAAAGTCTGAAGCGTATTAATCCCGTGGTATTTTTACTTTCCCGCAGATCAATTCATCCATCAGATCGTAGTACTCGTCCCGGTCGACGGGGCATATCACGACCTTTTTGCGCACGCCGGAGAGGATGATGGCATTGATGAGTTCGAGGGTGGTGCGGGCGCTCTGGCCGTCGGTGATGGGCGCGCTGCCGTCGAGGCAGGCATCGATGAAGCTGTCGAGTAAGTCGGGCGATTGAGCATCTGAGCAGTCGATGTCTCGCCAGTCCGGTTGGGGTTGGCCGGTGGCGCCCGAGGCGTCGGCGATGATCTGAGAGACGGGCCGGTCGTAGAGACCGAGGCGAAAGGTCTCGGGCATCTGGACATTGGCGTTGATGGTATCCTCTAAGAGGATGGTGCCATTTTCGCCGGCTATTTGGCGGTAGTTGAGTCGGTGGGTGACGGTCGAGAGCTGAATATTGGCCAGGGCGCCGGAGGCAAAGCGGATATTGGCGATGGCGGTATCTTCGACCTCGTGTTTGTGGCCGCGATTGCAGATCATGGCGGAGACTTCGGTCGGCGGACCAAAGAGCCAGCAGAGGAGGTCGAGGTCGTGGCTGGTCTGGTTCATCAGCACGCCGCCGCCGGCGTGGCACCAGGTCGAGCGCCAGATATCGCGATCGTAATAGGACTCGGGGCGGTTTT
>JAYYUU010000159.1:0-9091 GCA_036343835.1 Candidatus Latescibacterota bacterium
CGCGCGCTTCCTCTTCGTCGACGAGGCGTTCTACCCGCAGGTCGCCGTATCGAAGATGGGCGCATCGCACAGCGATGCAGCTCCCCTCGACCTCGCCGAACTCCAGGTCGTGCGCATCGCCGACAGCGGCCAGGACGACGACCCCTACGAACAATTCTTGGCGGCCGCTTCGCCCGACCCCTTGCCCCGCGTCATCGACGATGAAGAAACTCCCCTCTCCATGAACTACACCTCCGGCACCACCGGAAAACCCAAGGGGGTGCTCTGCACCCACCGCGGCGCCTATCTCAATGCCGTGGGCCAGATCGTCGAAATCGGCCTCGACCGCGATAGCGTCTTTTTGTGGACCCTGCCGATGTTTCACTGCAATGGCTGGTGTTGCACCTGGGCCATCACTGCCGTCGGCGGCACCCACGTCTGCCTGCGCAACATTGAGCCCGACGCGGTCTGGGACCTGCTCGAACGCGAGCGCATCACCCACTACAATGGCGCGCCCACCATCCAGATTATGATGGTCAACAGCCCCCAAGCCCAGCCGCTCGGTCGACCCATAACCGTCTCGATGGGCGGCGCGCCCCCCTCGCCGACGTTGCTAGCCCAGATGAAGGAACTCCACTTCCAGCCCATCCACCTCTACGGCCTCACCGAGACCTACGGCCCCATCACCATCTGCACCTGGCCGGAAGAGTGGAACGAGTTGCCCGCAGCAGAGCAAGCCCGGCTCCGCGCCCGCCAGGGCCAGGGCTATATCACCGCCGAGGAGGTCCGCGTCGTCGACGAGCAAAGCCGCGACGTGCCGCGCGACGGCGAGACCCTCGGCGAAGTCGCGATGCGCGGCAATACCATTATGAAGGGCTACTACAATCAGCCCGAAGCCACCAAAGAGGCCTTCCGCCACGGCTTTTTCCACTCCGGCGATCTCGCCGTCTGGCACCCCGATGGCTATATCGAATTGCGCGATCGCCAGAAGGATATCATTATCTCCGGTGGTGAAAATATCTCGACCATCGAAGTCGAACAGGTCGTCGCCCGCCACCCGGCCGTACTCGAATGCGCCGTCGTCGCCATGCCGCACGAAAAGTGGGGCGAGCGCCCCAAGGCCTTCGTCGCCCTCAAGGACGGCCAGCAGGCGGACGAAGCAGAAATCATCGCCTTCTGCCGCGGGCAACTCGCCCACTTCAAATGCCCCGACGCGGTCGCATTCGGCGAGCTGCCCAAGACCTCCACCGGCAAGGTGCAAAAGTACGTGCTGCGCGAACGGGAATGGGCCGGGCGCGAGCGGCGAATCAACTGATGTTTTTATGATGTTCTTATTGAATAGGTCTGAGACTTTTCAACCGCTAGACCGGCCTCTAACCACGAACCAGAGTGCATCATGACTGCAATCCGTATCGAAGACCAGTTCCTCTTCGACCTCCAGGGCTTCCTCGTCCTGCGCGGCGTGCTCTCCCAGCAAGAATGCGCCGAACTCCTCGGAGCCCTGCGCCCCCTCGAAGCCCAAGACTATCCCGACGAGTGGATGCAATCGCTCGACCCCGGCCCACCCGGACGCCCGACCCGCGAGACCCAGATCCCGCACCAGACCCGCCTCAACGGCCTGCCGCGCCTCAGCCCCGCCTTCGACAAGCTCATTGACCACCCGTGCGTGCTCCCCTATCTAAGGGCCTGTGTCGGCGAGCCGCAGTTGATCAACACCTGGTCGATCTCCAAGGAGCAGGACACCCCCGCGGGCGGCTGGCACCGCGGCGTGCCCACCACCGACTACAGCTGCCGCGACGGGCAAATCCGCTCGCGGATGCTCAATACCGTCTACTTCCTCACCGACAACGGGCCTGCAGACGGCTGCGTCGTCGCCATCCCCGGCTCGCACAAAAGCAGCTTCGACCTGGCCTGGCGCGATTACCAGGGGCTCGATATGCCCGGCGCGGTCCCGGTCGCGGGCCAGGCCGGCGATGTGCTGCTCTTTTCCGAGGCCGTGATCCACGACGGCCTGCCCAAGACCACATCCGGCATTCGCACCAATCTCTACTTCAACTACGTCCACGCCCATTATAACGTGATGATGCGCGAGCCCCGCAACGCCCACCACTTCTATTTCCCCGCCGAGATCCGTGCGCGCTTCACCGAGCAGCAGCGCGAGCTGACGCGGTGGATGGAACTGACCCGCTGGGAGTACTAGCGCCATGCACCGCATCACCATCGCCAGCATCCAGCCGCCCTGCCTCGACGAGGCTTCGCCCGAGTCGCACGTCGAGATGGTGGAAACGGGCTTCGCCCTGCTGCGAGAGGCGCTCGGCAAAGGTACCGCCTTCTGCTGTCTGCCCGAATACTTCAATGTCTTCGGCGCCAACGCCGCGGAGTACTGCGCGCTCGCCGCCAACTGCGCCGAGTTCCTCGAGCGCGCTCGTGCCCTCGCCAGCGAGCACCGCTCGTACATCGTCCTGCCGATGATCGTTCCGGAAGGCGACGCGTTCTACAACCGCGCTTATCTCATCGACCCGCAGGGCGATATCGCAGGTCACTACGACAAGGTCCACCCCACCCTGGGCGAGCGCGAACTCTTCGGCGTCAGCGCCGGCTCCGCACCCATTGTCTTCGACACCGCATACGGCCGTATCGCCATCCCCATCTGTTACGATATCTACTTCCCCGAATTCTTCGGCGCGCTCACCCGGCTCAAACCTGATATCCTGTTCTTCCCCTCGCTCCAGCGCTCCGACCACGAGACCGCCAGCGAGGCCATGCTGCGCACCCGCGCCATGGATGCCAAAGCCTATGTCGTCCGCGCCAGCTATGGCCGCCGGGCCGATCTGCCCTGGAAGGCCGGGCAGATGTTCGGGCAATCGGCCATCGTTCATCCCGACGGCACACTCCTCGCCAACGCCGGCCACTACGAGGGCATCGCTCTGGCCCACGTGCAGCTACCCTTTGTCTGGCAGCGACAGCGCTGCGGCGGCTATCCGGCCGAGCCGGTGCGCGACTTTCTCGACCAGGATCGCCGCCCCGAGGCGTACGACGCTTAGTTTTATATATTATTCGCCATGAACAAAGCTTCGTTCTCCTGCATCGTCTTCGGCGAGATCCTCTACGACTGCTTCCCCGACCGCACTTGCTTAGGCGGCGCAGCGCTGAATTTCGCCTGGAATCTGCGCCAGCTCGGTTTCCCCGTCTCGATGGTCAGCGCCGTGGGCCGCGACGAGCTGGGACAAGAAGCCAGGGCTTTTCTCACCCGCGCCGAGATCGGCCAGCAATGGGTCGCAGACCGAAATGAGCCCACCGGCACGGTCGACGTATTTCTGCAGGACGGCCAGCCCTCCTACACCATCGTCAGCGGCGTGGCCTGGGACCATATCGAAACGGTGGTCGAAACGGCCCGCCCGCCCGCCCTGGTCTACTATGGCACGGCGGCGCAGCGCAGTCCGGCCAACCGCCCGGGCTTGCAGCATCTGCTGGCGACCAATCCCCGGCACCGGATCTTCGACGTCAATCTGCGCAAGGATGCTTATGCGGCGGAAACCGTGCGCTTCGGGCTCGCAGCGGCGACCATCGTCAAGCTTAACGACGAGGAATGGGAAGAAGTGCGAGTCATCGCGGGAATCGACGATCCCGCCGAGTTCCTCGCGCGTTTCGAACTGGATCTCCTGGCCATCACTCTGGGCGAAAAAGGCGCCGATCTCTATACCCCGAACGCCCTTTTCGAGTCGCGGCTCGAGTCCGTGCCCGTCGTCGATGCGGTTGGGGCCGGCGACGCTTTCAGCGCAGTACTGGCTGCCGGCGCCCTGTGCGGCACCGACCCGCAAGAGCTGCTGCACCTGGCCTGCCGCGCCGGGGCCGCCGCCGTACAGCACCCGGGCGCCCACCTCGAACTGCCCGAGGCGGTGCGGGCGCATTTTCATAGGGCCATTTAAGATCGCCATGCTCAACGACGCCCACAGCCCAGCAAAAAACAAGTACGCACAAAGATCAATCGCTGGCAAAAGACGCTCGGAAGAGACCGGGCGCTACCCCGAAATGCGCTGCGATTCTATATTTTCTCGGCGCATACGAAATCTAAAAAACGATCTACCACCGATTGAAGACTATCCGCTGAATCGGATCTAACCGCGAAAGGCCATTGGCGATGCAAACCCCCATCCTGCTATGCGATCCTCATTTCCACCTCTGGGATCTCGTCGAGCGCCCCAATCCCAACCTCGGCGAGGTCATGCCGGCCTATCGGGCCGCCGACTACGCCCGCGACATGGGTGAGCTGCCCTCCGAATTGCACCGGGTCTGCGGGGTCCATGTCGAAACCGTAGTCGGTCAGACCGCAGGCGGAGTTATCGTCGATACCACAGACGAAACCCGGTGGGTGCGCGGCCAACTCGAGCCGAGCGAAGCCGAACAACCCTTTGGCATCGTCGCCTACGTGCACCTGGGGCGCGACACCGTCGCCGCCGAGCGCACCATCGAAGCGCATCTCGCGGCGGCCGGAGACCGCCTGCGCGGCGTGCGCATGATCCTCAATCACCATCCCGACAATCCGGACCTGACCTGGCCGCAGGTCGAAGATGGCATCTTTCAGCGCGACGCCTTTCGCCAGGGCTTGGCCCTTTTAGAGCGCTACAATCTCTCCTTCGACCTTTCCTGCAACCCGCACCAGGTCGCCAGCGCGGTCGCGGTGCTGCGCGACTTTCCCGGCGTCCGCGTCGTCACCAACCACCTCGGCTTCCTCCACGACGGCGAGGACCAGGCCCACGAAGACCTCTGGCGCGAAAGCATGACCGCACTGGCCGCATTGCCCAATATCTATATGAAGCTGTCGATGCCGTGGTTTGCGCGCGACGGCTTCCATCAGAATCAGGCCAAAGAGGCCAAGATCAGAGCGATTATCAGAGAACTTGTCGAAGGTTTCGGCTGCGATCGCTGCATGTTCGCCAGCAACTATCCCGTGGACAAGCTCAAAGGAATCAGCATCGGCTATCTCTACGCCAAATTCCTCGAGTGGAGCGCCGACCTGACCGCTGGCGAACGCCAGGCACTCTTCCACGATACGGCGATCAAAGCCTATGGTGCTTTCCCTAAATCGTAGCCGAGCGGGGCAGCGATCTTGCCTTTCGGACCATGGATATCAATAAAGATTGCAAAGAAATAACCGCGCGCGGATACGCGGTCCTCAAAGGCCTCCTCGACCCGGACGACGCCGTACAACTCGACCGAGAGGCCCGCCGTTTGATGGACCCCGGCGCCGGCTACGTCAACTTGGAAGGAGCGCTCAACGAGCTTCCCGACCTGGCGCCTCTCTGTACCCACCCGGCCATCATCGAACTCTGCACCCATTTTCTCGACACGCCATTCTACCTGGCCAACAATGTCTGTATGAAGTGGGTCCAGCCCGGCGCCGCGGACGGGGAGATGCATTCGGACTGGCCGCTCGGGATGGTCAAAGAGCCTTACCCGCCCTGGCCGATGCTGCTCCAGACCATGTGGATGCTGACCGAGTTCAGCGGGGAAAACGGCGCCACCTGCGTCGTCCCGCAAAGCCATCTCTGGGGCAAGCCGCCGCCTTCCAGCGAACTCGACCAACGCGAAGTCGCGGTTGTCGGCCAGCCCGGCGATCTCTTCGTCTGGCACGGCGCGCTCTGGCACCGCAGCGGTGCGAATACAACGAAGGACCACCACCGCATGGGCGCCAATATTGCCTATATTCCGCAGTATCTGAACCGGCCACCATCGGGTTGGCCCAATATCTCCCGCGCGCGCTACGAGCGGTTCCCCGCAGACCTGCAGCAGATCTTAGAGCGATCGGTCGCCGACTAATCCCCCGAACCCGAGGTACTAGACATGGCCGACCCACAAGCACTCATCGATCTCGTCGCACAGTACGCCGACGACGTCCTCGCGCGCTGCAGCGACGAGCAGACCCCGCTCCTCTGCGACGGTCTCGATGCACAAACGGGTGATCCGCTCCGTTGGGAAGACCACTCGCTCTCCAACCTGGCCTGCCAGCAGAACTTCCTCCGCGTCCTCGACGCGTTGACTGCGCTGACGGATCAGACCCGCTACCGGGACCGGGCCGACGAGTGGATCGGCTTCGCGCTGGAGACCCTCCGCGATCCCGCAAGCGAGATGCTCTACTGGGGCGGCCACTCGAGCTACGATCTCAACGCCCACGCGCCCCTCGTCGGCAACCACGAGCTCAAATGCGTCTACCCCTACTATCGCTATCTCTTCCGAATCGATGCGCAGACCACCCGGCGCTTCGTCGAGGCCTTCTGGCACCAGCACATCTGGGACTGGTCGACCCTGCTCTTCAACCGCCACGGCGAATACGAGACATGGGACCGTTCAGCGATCTGGTCCGCTGATTTCGCCGGAGGCGAGGTACCGATCATCGAAAACTCGGCCCTCTCCTTCGTCAACACCGGCTCCGACCTGATCCTCGCCGCGGCCCAGCACTACCTGCACACCGGCGACGGGCGCGCCCTCGCCTGGGCCCATCACCTGCTGAGCCGCTACGAGGCGATCCGCCACCCCGAGACCGGTCTGGCCGGGTACCAGTTCAACCATCGCGACCCCTGCCGGGTGCGTCTCTCCTTCAAAGAGCCCTTTGACACACGGGCAGATCTCAACGAGACCACCGTCGTCACCAATGGCGTTATCCGCACCCGCTACGGCCGCGCCGCGATCTGCTGGCTCAATATCTACGAGGAGCTGGGTCCCAACGACGGCCAGGCTTTCCTCGACCTCGTCACGCGCGACCTGCACGCCCTCGCCGACCATGCGCTCGAGGGCGTCGGCTTCACTGCGGTACTCGCCGACGGCACCCGGCTCCGGCCCGACCACGCGCGCGAGGGCGTCGGCTATTGCCCACCCGCCAAACTGGTACCCGTGCCGGCCGAAGGCCTGCTCTTGCTCGCCTATGCCCGCGCCTACCGGCTCTCCGGCGTCGAGCGCTTTCTCGCGGTGGCGTTGCAACTGGCAGAGGGTATGGGCTGGAACCTCGGAGCGAGCAAAACCGGCAGTCTTTCGCCGCCAGCGGCAGAAACCTGGTCGCTCTCCGGGCAAAACGACGCCAGCGCTCTCTGCGGTCTGCTCGACCTGCATCTGGCCACCGGCGACGATACCTACCGGGCGGCCGCCCTGAGCTGCGCCGGGCATCTGCTCGAGCACTACCAGGCCGAGACCTTCTTCAGCGCATCGCCCGCCCGCGCCGAGATCGACAGCGCCCTGCCGCTAGCCCTTCTGCACCTGGCCGCAGGAGAAAATGCCTCGGCACTGCCCGCCTTCTATCCAAACCTGACCTATTTCGACCCCAAAATCGTCATCCGCCGTCAGGAGAACGCCGCATGAAAACCAACATCGGCAGCGCAGACGATGGATCCGCCACCGACTCCGCATCCTATTTGCTCGACGACGAGGCCGTCCAGCGCTTTATCGTCGATGGCTATATCGCCGTCCGACCCGCCGCGCTGCCCGGCGCGTATCACTCGGCGCTAAGACGCCAGCTCGACGCATTACTCGCGCGCGAGGGCAACCCCGGCAACGATCTGCTGCCCAAAGTGTCCGAACTCGCCGCGCTTTTCGCCGACCCCGTCGTCGATGGCGCCCTCCAGAGCCTGCTCGGCCCGGGCTATATCCTGCATCGCCACCGTCACTGTCACGACTGGAATCCCGATAGCGAGGCGCAATCCTGGCACAAGGACTATCCCATCGGCGGCCACCCGCGCTGCCACCGGGGTCGCTGGGTGCTGCTCTTCTACTATCCGCAAACGGTCGAAGCCGATATGGGACCCACGGCGATCCAGCCCCGCACCCAGTACTATGTGGACCCCCAGACCGATGCACCCGACATCGAACTCTGCGTCGAAGAGGGCACCGTCGTCATCGCCCACTACGATATCTGGCACAGGGCCACGGCCAATACCAGTAATCGGACCCGCTATATGCTCAAGTTCCTCTGCGCCCGACGCGCCGAGCCCTCGGCCCCCTGCTGGAATACCCGCGATGCGGCCTGGGCCCCGGACGGAATACACCGCACGCTCTGGCAGGCGATGTGGCACTGGTATCGGGGCGACGAAAGGCCCGCCCTGGCCAAGGCCACCCCGCGCAAGATCGCCGCCTGGATCCACCAGCTCGACGCAACAGCCCCGGCAACCCGCCGCCTGGCCGCCGATGTGCTCGGCACTCTCCAGGCTGCCGGGGCCGTTCCCGCGTTGACCGCACTTCTTGAGGATGCAGACGAACCTGTGCGGCTCAACGCCGCCTATGCCCTGGGTGCGCAGGGGGCCATAGCCGAGTTGGCAGATGCCCTGGTTCGCGAAACCCGGCATCGCTCTCAGGCCAACCTCGACCGCGGCGACTTCACCAGCCCCAGCCAACTCGACGCCACCTACGGCCTGGCCGCCGCCGGCCCGATCGCGGTAGCCGCACTCGAAAAAGCCCTCGGCGACGAGGCGTGGCCCCTGCGCGCGGCCGCCGCCACAGCTCTGGGCTATATGGGCCGTAGCGCCGCTCCGGCCCTACCCGCACTGGCGGCGACCTTAAACGACGCCAACGAGTGGGGCCGACGCCACGCCGCCGAGGCGATCGGCTATATCGGTCCAGAGGAGGAGACGAGCATTCAAGCCCTGGTCACCGCCCTCAATGACCGCCGACCCGTCACCCGCTGGTCGCTCTCGAGCGATCCGTTGCGCGAAACCGCCACCGCCGCCCTGGCGCGGATGGCGCACCTGGCGCCGGCTGCCGAACAAGCCTTCGCCACGCTCCTCGACGACGAGAGCGAGTACGTGCGTGCATGGGCGGCAACCGGACTGGAGCCGATACTAAACGCGCCCGCCGCGACACGCGCGGCCAGGGCCGATTCTCAGGGAGCAGCCCATGGATATTGAGACGATGCACAACTTGCAGGGCCAGACTGCCGTCATCATCGGCGGAGCCCGCGACCTGGGCTATGACATGGCCGAGATCCTCGCCGCGGCAGGCTGCGAGATCGCGCTGAGCTCGCGCGATCTTGCACGCGCCGAGATGGCGGCGGAAAAGCTGCGCGCCGCCCATAACTGCGAAGTCCTCGCCGGCGTGCTCGACATTTGCGATCACGCCCAGGTCGCCG
>JAYYUU010000160.1:0-6600 GCA_036343835.1 Candidatus Latescibacterota bacterium
CAGCCTGTTCCGTCTCGACGGTCGCCGGGTGCGCACGATCGAAGAAACTGTTTCGGGTGGGGCACAAGCATTCGTCTGGGACGGCCGCGACGATCAGGGCGCATTGGTGCCCCCCGGTCTGTATATCGGCCAAATCGACGCTGCGACGGATGCGGCCGATGTCTCCGGGCAACAGGTAGCCCGTCTGGTCGGGGTGGCCTACTGAATATGTTTAGCCTTAGTACATTCGGGGACGGACAGTCGGATATTTAAGGGAGGGACGTTTGAGACCATTAATGAAGACGCTTTGCGGGCTGCTGTTGGTGGCCCAGTGGGTCGTCGGTCCCGAGTCGGGGCTGGCCCAGTCCGATTACGGCACGCGGCTGGGCGTGCGGTCCGGGGCCGAGACGAGTTATACGCCGCAGGGGCCAGGGGTCATGCTGGGCGCCCTGGATCCGACCGTGCGTCGGTGGTATGTACCACAGGAACTGTATAAAGAATACCAGTGGCGCCAGTGGGAATACACCAACTACGCCCGCGACTCCTATCAACGCTATGTGGAAACGACCCTGGAAGGGGATTATTTTTACGATCTCTACGGCAATTTCGTCACGCGTGGCTGGTTGATTTTCAACAACGCGCAAATCCGTCCCCAGCAGTTCGGCAATACCCTCTTCAAGTCCGACCGGTTCAGCCAATGGTTTTCCGACGTGGTGGTGGCCACCGATCAGCAGGGCCAATACCACTATGCGCTGACGGTGAGTAGTCAGCTGCGTTCGGTCCTGAGTCCGATGATCTTCTCCAAGCCCCGTTTCGACGGAGTGCAGTTCGATCTGGGCACGGATCGCTACGAGGCGACGCTGGTCTATTCCCGCCTCAGCAGTTCGGGCGGCTCGGGCACCAACGATCTGGAAGTGCCGCGGACCAACAATACGACCTTGTTGGGGGGGCGCTTTGGGGTGGAGATCAGCGACTTCGTAGAAGTGGGGATCCACACCATCAACGCCCACCAGTCCAATACGCTGTCCGACAAACTGGCGGGCAACCCCTTCGCCGGGGCTCTGACCGTGGCGCAGAACAAGACGGTCGGCTTTATCCAACTGGTGCTGCGCGACGACAGCCCCGAAGACGGGGTTGGCGGGGCCGCGTTCTTCCCGGCTGGTTCCGACGTGATCATAACCTACCGCGACGGCACGGTCGACGCGGGCAAGGATATCCGCTTCGAGCCGGTGGTGGAAGGCGGGTTCGTGGAGCAGGGCTTCCTAGCGGCCAATGGCTCGGAGGAGATTCGACTGCTCTACGATCTCAACAGCCCTTCCTTTATTGACCGGGCCAGCCAGCCCAAAGAGGAGATCGAGAAAGTGGAGTTTCGCCTGTCGATCGGCAACGACTACCAGATCTGGATGACCTCCGACCAACAGGTCAACGGCGACGGCCAGCCGATTCTGCTATTGGTGGCTCAGGCCGAGGGCAATGTCAAGGATATCACCAACCTGCAGACCCTCAGCTTCGAGTATGGCCTGCCCACGGCAACCCATATCTTCGGCGGCACCATAGAGGTCCGCGACCTCAAGGGCTTCGACCTCTACGGGGAGTACGACCTGAACTGGAATTATCGCAAGTATCCCAACCCGAATAAGGAGAGCCACAAGGCCTATGCGGGGACCAGCGCCATGCGCAGCGCCCCAGCGTGGATGATCAACCTATCGAAGCAGGCCGCCCCCTTCTTTCTCTTCGGCGAGGCCTATAGCATGGATCCGCACTACAATACGCGGACCTTTATTACCCAGGGGGCCGGGGGCATCGAATACGACAGCGAGCGCCGCGGTATTGTCGAACTGGTCGAGGACAACGACGATCAGGACCGTTTTCCCGACACCGTGCGCTTCGACTGGCTGCCCGGCGATTCGCGCGTCTTCCCAGGTTGGGACCAGAACAACGATTTCATACCGGATGTCAACCAGAACGACAATTTCGCCCGTTCTAATGTCACGCCCGATTACGAAGAGCCCTTTCTGCGCTACGGCGCCGACCGTCCCGAATTTCTCTTTGGCGTGGATATGAACAACAATTTCTGGGTTGACCAATACGAAAATGACGAGTTGCCCGACTACCCCTACCGCAAGGACCACCGGGGTTACAATATCTACGGCGGGGCCGATATCACGCCTGAAGTGCGCTTCTCAGTGGGTATTCTGCGGGAGGGGTTGATCTCCTCGGAGCAGCAGAACAATAGCTTTTACGGTATTTTGACCTACGAGGGGGATTCGCCCCGCTTCGGGCGGGTGCGGGTCTTCCAGATGGCCAAGAAGGTCGAGGACGACATTCCCGACAATTTATTGCAGTGGGCCCCCGACAACACGCTCTTGGGCGGGGAGTTGACCCAGGTTGAGGACCCGCTCCTGGCTCGGGACACCTTTGTCAGCCAGTCGTTTTTGGGACACAGTCTGCAGTGGGGTTCCTTTTCTCTGATCAGCAAGGTCAATTACGTGCTCTTCAACCAGCTGATGAACGAGGCGAAGTTGGATCGCTATAATCTCAGCGATACGGATTTCTTCTTTGGCGCGATCAACAAACTGAGCTACCGCCACCACTTCGGTCAGTTCGTCCTCGAGCCCCGATGGAAGAGCGAATTCCGCAAGCAGAGCCGCGGCCTCTTCACCCTGGGGGACCAGACCTCGTTGCTGGAACTGCTCTCGGCCCTGGTCGAGGTCCCGGTAATGCGGGTGACCAAATTACAGGCCGGCGTCGAATATGTGTATTTCAACGATATGGAAAATGATTTGTTGGATTTTAATTCTCTGGTCGGCGCCGTCCAGTTTAGCAATGAGTCGGATTATCTCGGTTATCGGTTGCGGGCCCTGGTCGGGTTGTCGCTACAGCGCAAGGCGTTCAAAGGCGAGGAGTCGAGACTGACCAGCCAGTCGTTTATCACGATCTTCGCAGGTCTGAATTAGGGGGTATGAAGTTCCGATATGAGATTCCAGCCAGGTGAACTGGGCGCGCGGACAATTCGGCTCGTTGGCGATTGGTGGGGCAATTTGCCTGGTGGCATTGCTCTGGCGAGTGAGCTATGTAATACAGCTGGGTCAGAGCCCCTTATTCGGGGTGCCTTTGGGAGCCGTCGAAACTTCGGTATTGGCCGCGTTGGGTTTTGCAGGAGACCAGATCCTCGGCATCAAGTGGGTTCAGGCGGTGCTGGGTACGGTCAACTGCCTGCTGGTATGGAGGCTTGGGCAGGTTTTTTTCGGGCAACCGACGGGCGTGGTGGCCGGTTTGATGGCCGTGTTTTACGGGCCCTTCATATACTACGGGGGCCAGCTGGGTGCTGGGGTTTGGGCGATTTTCTTCGCCATGGGCGGCCTGGTGTCCCTGATGGCTCGACCCAGTTATGCGGGGCTGACCGGACTCCTATTGGGGGTGGCTTGCGCGCTGACGGGACAAGTGATCTTGCTGACCCTGGTCGCCCTGTGGTGGCTGGCGAGTCGGGCGGGGTGGGGCCGATTCGCCCTGATGCTGGCGGCTGGATGGGCCGTTGGATTTTTAGCGGCAGTGTGGTGGTTGGGCGATTCGCCCTGGCCTCCAGAAACGTCTTTCTCTTCCGGGGCCTGGCCTGCGATGCTATATCGGTTTTGGCACGGTGGCGAATGGACCGGACAGAGCGATCCGTATCTGACCGTGGAGGGCACCGCGGTTGCGGCCCTGCTCTGGGAGCGGGGTCTGGCGTTTCCCTTCGGGCTGATCGGACCGCTGGCCTTGTTGGGGCTATATGGACTATGGCGGATTCGAGACCCTGCGCCGGAAATATCGCTGGCATTATGGGGGTGTGGGGCCGGGATCGCGGGGGCCTTGTTCTACGGCGGCGATGCCGATGCGCGGATCGTGGCGGTGCCCTTGCTGCTGGTTATGGCGGCGCAGACGCTGGTCGGGTGGTGGCGGGTGTGGTCCGACCAGCGGTTTTTGGCGCTGCAGGCGGGTGGCTTGGCCGTTTTGGTCTTGGCTCTCAACTGGGGCGGCGATGTGCTAAAGGATCGCGGTACGGCCAACGAGCGCTACAGGCGGGGCTTGGCTTATGAGGGACTGGCGATGAAAGCCAATGCGATCAGGGAATACGAACGCTCCGTCGCCTCCGCTGCCGCACCGGTCGTCGCCCATGCCGCATTGGGGCGGCTCTATAAGGAGGACGGTGAATATGCCCGGGCCATTGGCGCCTATCGGGCAGTGCTGCGGCGGAGCCCCGTCGGCGGCAGCGCTCGGGAGGAGTTGGCCCAAGCCTGCCTTTTGGCCGAGCGGCCGCGGGAGGCCGCCGCAGAGTATCGGATATTGAGCGAGGGCGGACCCGATGGGGATCGCTTCCTGGGGCGCTTGGGGGACGCGCGACTGATGGCCGGCGACGCGTCTGGCGCCACGGCGGCCTATCGGCAGATGGTCACGGCCCATCCCGATAGCATCCGAGTGCTTTATCACTTGGCCCGGCTCTACGAGTCCGAGGGGTTCAAAGAGGAGGCCCTGGCGGCCTATCGGCGTTTGCAAGCCGCTGGCCCTTGGCGAGCGGAAGCCGGGTGGAGGGCTGCCGCGCTCTTGGCCGAACGGGGCGAGGTGGAGGAGGCCGAGCGGTTGCTGCGCGCGGTACTGGCAGCGGAAGCGGACAACAGCCCAGCGCTGTGGGGGTTGGGCCGATTGCTGGCGGTCGGTGGTCGCTATGGGCAGGCGCTGCCTCTTTTCGAGCGCTTGCGGGATATGGATCCACAGGATTACCGCCCGTATTTCTTTTTGAGCAAGCTCTACTTCCGCTTGCAGCGGGAAGAAGAGGCCGAGCGAGCATATGAAAAGTATCAGATCGCAAAAAGACAGGCGGAGATGAAACAATCCGCCGAGGAAAACCTGGACGCCGTATTGAGACAATTTGGGGAATTGGGAGAATGAGACGAAACTCGCTTAGCTGGTACAGATTCGGTCTCGGCCTGTTGTTGTTGGCAGTTCCCATGCAAGTCGACGGGGCGGAGGTGCTGACGATCGGCCAGGACGGCCAGATCAGTTGGGAAGGGGATGTTGTTGCAGGGGCAGTGGTCGATGCCTTTGAGCCGGAGTACCGCTCGCCGCACGATCCCAGCGTTACGGAACTCGGCAACACACCTTCCGACTTGATCGATTTCGACAACGACGATTTTGCCGGCAGCATCCTGCCCGGCCGCGTCGGCGTGGGGCAGAATATCGCCACGGAAATCGTCGGTCGTGGCGGCAGTCTCACGGCACCGACGGTATTTGATATATCCGACGCCCGGCTGCGAATAGCGTTGGACGAGTTGATTACCGCCACACCCAATGGCCGGGCCTTCGAACGGAAGGGAAATTTCGTCCTCGGGACGCTGATGGTCATCGATCTGGGCGGGCGTTTCGGGGTCAACCAACTGCGGTTCTTTCCCCGCAATACCGTATTCCCGGCACCGGCCACCCCCTTCCACGGGGATTTCCTCAAAAATTTCGAATTGCATATCAACGACGGGGTAATCCTGACCCAAGCCGGCAATCCGATTTGGGAATTCTACGAGTCGCGCACCAACAACGCTGAGGCGGTCACGGTAGTCGATATCGACCCGCCCCGCCTGTTGCGCTACATTCGCTTGCGCGCGACTTCATCGATTCCGTTTGAGGTCGAGAAGATTCAGATCTTCGGCGAGGGCTTTTTTCCGACCGCCCGCTATATTTCGCCGGTTATCGATATGGGCTCGCCGGCCAATTGGGGACAGTTGCGCTGGATCCAGCAGTTGGTGGGGGCGGCGGACCGGGTCGATATGCAGATCCGTTCGCGCAGCGGCAACGACTCCTCGCCCCTGGCTTATACGCGCAAGCGGGTGGGTTTGCAGGACGCTGCGGAGATTTTCCTGTCGGTCGACAATCTCAGCGAACCGCTCGGGCGCCGAGAATTCCTGCGTTTGCCCGAAAAGGGCGGTCAGACCGATGTCTGGGAACGAGGCTCGGTGCGGGACGATCTGGAAAATTGGGGCCCCTGGACCCCGCCCTATTCGCTCGAGGACGGTCCCAGCGAGGAAGGCACCCCGATCCTGTCGCCGGGGCCGCGCCGCTTTATCCAGTTTCGCGTCGATTTTCTCAGCGAGGACCTGGAGGCCAGCTATGCCCTTGAGCAGATCTCGTTTGACTTCACGTCGCCGCCTTTGGCCGACGCCCTGATCGGCGAAATTTTCCCGCGTGAAGTGCCGGCGGCCACGGATATTCCCTTTGTCTACGCCTTGCGTGCGGAGATGGAAAGCGGGGGGTTGCAGGGCTTTGACACCTTCGAGTTGAGTACGGGCAATCGGGTCAATCGCATCGAGCGGATTGAAGTGGTAGACAGTGGGGGTGGGACGCTTTTGGACCACACCTTCGCGGTCCAGGACCAGCCCACTGCGGAAGGGGACCTGGAAATCACCTCGATCACCGATGGGGGGTTTGCGGTGCGATTCCCGCGCGTGCAGGAGCACGGTGCGGTGCTAAAGATCCACTTCGTCAGTCGCGTGCTGTCCTTCAGCACGACTTTTGAAGGGCGCGCTTTTCTGGCCGAGGAAGACGCGTTCCAGGGGGTCCTACCAGGGAACGCGACCTTCCTCGACGACGGCGACA
>JAYYUU010000161.1:0-6293 GCA_036343835.1 Candidatus Latescibacterota bacterium
GCGTCGCACGGGGGCGAACGTTTCGCAGAGGGCGGGTTGGGCCCTGCTACAGTAGAAGCAGTGGCCGCAGTCGGGGGCCCAGTTGAGGATCACGTGGTCTCCGGGTTGTACGGCAGTCGTGCCGGGGCCAAGCGCCTCGACCATGCCGGCGCCTTCGTGTCCGAGAATCACCGGGAAGGGTCGGCGTAAATCGCCCTGGACCATATGCCAATCGCTGTGGCAGATGCCGGCGGCAGCCAGGCGCACCCGAACTTCACCGGGCTCGGGCTCAAGCAATTCGACGTCTTCGACGACGAAGGGGCCCCCTACTTGATGGAGGACGGCAGCTTTCACAGAGTACACTCCCTGGGTTAGATGTGGACTCATAGAGTATTTCGTTGCTTCGGTCCAGGCAAGTATAAATGGCCAGGCAGGTGTTGGAGGTGTCTCGTAGTGGATTTTATGCTTGGAAAAACCCCGCCCCAGTCCGCGCCAGCAAGAGACGCAGCGGTTGGATCAGGCGATTAATTGAGGCCTGGTCACAAATCAGGCGGCTTTGAGAAACGCCTCCAAGCCGACGCGCAGATCCAGTCCGTGTTCAAAACGATACCAAAGGATCAGTTGATACACCAGTATCGCCCCCAAGAAATACCGACGAGTATGGACTTCGCCTCTGGTGGGCACTTGCCCTTGTACCTCAAACATGCCTTTGAATTGACCGTTGAAATTCTCTATAGCTAAAGAGCGCAATTTATGAAAGATCCGTCGGACCTCGACCCCGCCATCGCTGTGGGGATAGGCACCATAACGCGAGGCGACCAACTCGCGATCGGCTTCGGCACACAGGTGCCGTAATTCGTCCAGATTATAGTGCCGGTCGCCTAAGACAAATCGCACCTCGTCGGGCAGGGCCTCGACTAACCACAAGCCCATGTCCCCGTCGTAGTGATTGGCCGGCGTCACGTCGGCGGCCAACGGTAACCAGACATCGGCCACCGTGAGGATGACATGCAATTTCCAGCCATAGACCCAGCCGTGCCATTGGGATTTGCCCCAGTGGGCTTGAGGATCAATCGAGGTATGGGGCACGACGCCTTTTTCGCGATCTTTTTTATGCCACATACCGCCTTTGGCGCGCAACAGGGTCGAGTCGATGGCGCCCGCCCGCCCCTGTTCCATCCACGGTTGCAGCAGAGCCAACAGATGGGTGCCCACCAAGGCAATCTGCTCGGGCAAGGTGTCGGGCACCTGGTTCAGGCGTCGATCCCAGGTCCGCCGCGAGGGAAACCGACCCTGTTCATGCAGCAGTGCTTTCAATCGGCGCATCTCCCGAGTGGGTTCCTCCAAGACCGACAGCAACTCATGGACCTTGGTCAGGCGGCGAACGATCATCACGACCAGGGCTTTGACAAACAGCCCATCACTATAGTCTTTGGGCCGACCGCGCGACCGCAACGCCGGCGGCGGGGCCACCGGCAACCGATCCCACAGACGCAGCAACGTGACAAGCCGGGGCGTTTGCGCTATCATAACGATTACCTCCGTTTTATGGATTGGTGTGGTAACCACTATGATGCGGAGTCGGCCGCCGTCGGCGCAAGTCGATGCGCGGCCTCTACTTATTTATGACCAGGCCTCAGCTAATTACCCGCTGCGCCGAATTGGCTAAGGCCGCTTTAGCCGAGGGCTAAAAGAGAAAGGACGAGGAGCGCCATGACCCAAAAATACACCGCCGCCATCGTCGGCTGCGGCGATATCGCACACCATCACGTCAAGGGTTATCAACTCGCCCGCGTCGACATCGTCGCGGTGGTCGATCCGCTGGAAGTGGCCCGCGAGCAGTATCGGGAGGAATATGGGATAGCGCAGGGCTTCGCCACGGTGGAGGAGATGTTGGGGGCGGTCAAACCCGATCTGGTCAGCGTCTGCACCTGGCATCTGTTGCACCCGGCCCCGACGGTGGTCGCTGCCCGCGCCGGGGTCAAGGGAGTGATCTGCGAAAAGCCGATGGCCGTGGGAATGGGCCTGGCCGACGCGATGGTCCAGGCCTGCGAGGAGAGCGGCACCAAGCTGGTGATTAGCCATCAGCGGCGCTTTACGTTGGGGTGGGAAAAGGCCCGCGAGCTGATTCAGGGCGGCGCCATTGGCGAGGTGATCCAGGTCGACTCCAAGGTCGGCGCAGGCTTGCTAAACTGCGGCACTCACGCCATCGACGGGGTGCGCTTTATCCTCGGCGACCCCGAGACGCAATGGGTGATGGGTGCGGTGGAAAGGCAGAGCGAGCGTTTCGAACGCGACACCCCGATCGAGGACGGCTGTATGGCGCTGGTGCATATGGCGGGGGGAATCCAGCTATTTATCCAGACGGATCTGGATCTCCAGGGCGCGTCCCCGGGGCACTTCTTCTTTCGCGGCACGGAGGGGATTATCGAAACGACGGAGACGGCCACCCGGCTGTTCAACGGCGCGACTGGAGGCTGGCAGGAGCAGGATTTGGGCGTGTCCTCCGACCAGATCAACGTCATCGGCGGTCGGGCCAACGCGCGCCAGACCCGCGAGCTGATCGCCTGGATTGAGGGCGGTCCGGAACACCGGGGGTCGGGCAAGAGGGCGCGGGAGACCGTCGCGGTGATGATGGCGCTGTTAGAATCGGCGCGGCGGCACCAGGTCATTCGCTTCCCATTAGAAGAAAAGGGCTATCCGTTGGAGTTGATGCTGGCGGAGGGCAAGTTGGAGCCGACGCAGAAGGGGCGCTACGATATTCGCGGTTATCTCAGCCGCGAGGGGGTCGATGAGGAGGAATACACCAAGTTGCGGGCTACGGGCATGGGTCACCACCAGATTATGAAGACCCTGTCCGAAAGCAAAAAGGAGGATGGCAATGGCTGAAGTGGAAGATCGCGGCTCGGCGATACGCGTCGAGCGCTTGACGACGATTCCGGTGGGGGCCAAGGGCTATGTGAAGCTGGAGACCAATATGGGGGTCGCGGGGTGGGGCGAGATCAACAATATGGATACCAAGGTCGCCTGTGCGCTGGCCGAGTCGCTGGGGGAAATCGTCATCGGTGAGAACCCCACCCGGATCGAGCACCTCTGGCAGCGGATGTTCCGCGCCCACCGCAATCTGCGCGGTGGCGGGTTTATGCTGCACGTAATCTCGGCGATCGATATGGCGTTGTGGGATATCGCCGGCAAGCTCTACGGGGTGCCGGTGTATCGGCTGCTGGGCGGTCCGTCGCGCGACAAGGTCTGGATGTATCCCAGTCCCAAGGCGCTGAAGATCAGCCCGGGCGGGGCGCGCTACCACGCCGGGACGCCGGTGGAGGTCGAGGAGCTGGTGCAGCGGGTCGCCGACGCGCGGGCGAAAGTCGGGCGCGATGGCGCGGTGATGTTCGACGCCCACAGCATGCTGCCCCTGCCGCTGGTCAAGCAGTTTGCCGGCTATCTCAAATCGGACGATCTGCTCTTTTTGGAGGAGGCGTGGGTGCCGGGCAATATCGAGGCGATGCACAAGCTGCGCGAGGCGGTGCCGGTGCCCTTGGCCACCGGTGAGCGCGATCGCACGATCTGGGAGGTGCGCGAAATTCTGGAGGCGCAGGTCATCGACATCCTGCAGCCCGACTGCGGCCACGGCGGTGGCATCACCCAGATGATGAAGGTCGCCGCACTCTGCGAGGCGCATCACGTGCCGATCGCGCCGCATTGCACGATGTCGTACTTGGGGCTGACGGCGAGTCTGCACGTGGCGGCTACGGTGGCGTTTTTTCTCATCCACGAAGGCTACGAGCACCAGTTGCCGGAAGGGGTGGCCAACAAGAATTGGACGATGGACGAGGAGGGCTATGTGTCGCTGCCCGAGGGGCCGGGTCTGGGCGTGGAGATCGACGAGGAAAAAGCCAGCGCCGTCGGCCGAGAGCCCGAGCGGCAGTTCAAGTGGCCCGACCACCGGTTGCGCGATGGGTCGGTGGCCGATTATTGAGCGCTAGACACAGTCGGGGTATGCGCGCCCTTTGAGCAGGGGATAGTCGGGTTGGTCTTCGGGCGCACCGGTCCAGCGCGAGCGGGCGCTCATATAGTGGGTAGCCAGGCCCCGGCGGCGGGTGTCGGTCTGGTTGGGGCCGGAGCGGTGCAGGAGCAAGCTGTGGTGGAAAGAGCAGTCGCCGGCTTTGAGCAGGATCGATTTTTCGCGGTCGCGGTCGATTTGCGCGTCGGGTATTTTTTGGTCCTGCCGATCGCCAACCATCCACGCCTCGCTGTGGTCTTTTAGGCCTTCGCGGTGGCTGCCTGGCACGACCCACAGGCAACCATTTTCTATGGTGACATCGTCGAGGGCGACCCAGGCGGTGAGAATCGCCATCGGCTCGATATGGAAGTAGGCCGAGTCCTGGTGGCAGGTCTTCTCCATCCCGCCCGGCCCCTTGATAAAGAGCTGGTCGGCGAAGAATTTGATATCGGGACCGAGCAGGGCTGTGGCCGCGTTGAGCAGGTTTTTTTGCGCGGCATGGTTCATAAAGAAGGCATCGTGCGCGGCCGGGCTGTTGATCTTGCGCAGGTTGTCGATATGGCGCTTGCGCGGGGCGCCGGGGTCGAATTCGATGCACGCGTCGGGAAAGGGCAATTCACCGGCGGCGATCCCTTCGACGCGGGTGCGCAGGGTTTGCACGGCTTGTTCGTCCAGCGCATTTTCCAAGACGGTGTAGCCTTCTTGTAGATACTGGTCGATCTGTTCCTGGCTCAGCGGGGCCATAGGTCTTTCTCCAGTGAAAATTCCAGGCGATAATATAGATCCCAATGGGATTTCGGCACAACCGACTTCGCTTGACAGCGCGGTGGCGATTGTGCTTGTTGGGGCAAAATACGGCTAGGCATTTTTCTCGGAGCGCTGTAGACTATGCAGATCGATCCGCAGGATTTATTGGACGAGGGCTTTATCGTCTTGCGCGAGGTGGTGTCCCCGGGCGAGCTGGAGGGCTTGCGCGTCGCGTTTGAGATGCTAGTCGACCGGCAGCGCGAGATCTGGGCTGACGAACGCGGCCCCGACGATCCGCCCGGCGGGGCCTGGGAGATGGGCGCGCAGCCCAGACTGGTGCATTTCGAAAAGCTGATCGACCAGGAGACGGCCACAGCGGTCGAGTTTTGTCTCGGCGAGACGACGCTGGGCGCGAGTCGCCAGATTATGGGCGCCCCGGACGCGGCGCCGACGCTGCAGATGATGATGTGCAGTCCGGTCAAAGATCGCGGGCCGGCCAGCTGGCACCGCGATATCCACCCGATCGATCAGGCGCCGCTGTGTGGTTTGCAGCGGGACCTGTTGGCCAACGGACCGGGTTATCTGCAGTGGAATATCCCGCTCTACGACGACGACGTGCTATGGGTTGTGCCCGGAAGCCACCGCCGCGCCAATACCGAGGAGGAGAATCGCCAGCTTGCCAAAGATCCCAGGGTGCCATTGCCCGGCGGCGTGCCGGTCGAGCTCAAGGCCGGCGATGGCGTGGTCTATACCAATACGATCTTGCACTGGGGCAGCAATTACAGCCGCAAAAAACGCCGCACCGTGCACCTGGGTTATCGCGCCTATGGAGGGCGGCAATACCCCTATGTGCCGCAGATGGAGCGCCGGGGGGATTACGTCCGCCATCTGCAGCCCGAATTCCAGGCGCTATGCGCGCATCACCAGGCGCTCTACGCGGCGGATTGCGACCGGCTCGAGCATGTATTTCGCGCGGCCATCGCCGGGACTAAGGCGGCGTTTTTCGCGGCCATTAGCGCATTGCATCCCGGGGAGGAGGGCCGGATTGTCTGCGCGATTATCCTCTCCAAGCTGGCGTATAAGATCTGCCGGGGCGAACATCCCTACCGCGCGGGCTATGGCGGCGATTGGTCACAGGACCGCGAGCTAGGGCCGCGTTTCAGCGCGGAGGAAAAGGCGGTGCTGTGGCGGCGTTTCGAGCCGCTCGATCGGCGGCTGCAGACGGATGACGAATACTTCGTGCCCGGCTTCCAATCCGGGCCGATGCCCTATTATTTTGAAGCGATGCCCGCAGGACTGGACCTGGACGAGGTCGTCGCGGACTGGTAAAGGAACGTGCGATGAGCGACGGTGCGAAAAGGGATCTAAGCGGCCTGGTTGCCGTCGTCACCGGCGCGGCGCAGGGCCTGGGCTTGGGTATTGCGCGGGAGCTGGGCGGGCGCGGTGCCGAGGTGATAGCCGCCGATTTGCAGCTGGACAAGGCCGAGGCCGAGTGCGAACAGATGACCGCGGACGGGATCGCAGCCAGGGCCGCCCAGTTGAATATCACCGATAGCGCGGCGGT
>JAYYUU010000162.1:0-17313 GCA_036343835.1 Candidatus Latescibacterota bacterium
TTTGACGGCGACGATAGCCCGGTCATCCGCGGTTCGGCGCTACAGGCGCTAGAAGGCGAAGATAGCGCGACCGGCACCGAGTCCATCAACGAGTTGATGACCGCCGTCGACGAGTTCATTCCCGATCCGGTGCGCGATATCGACCAGCCCTTCCTGATGCCGGTTGAGGACGTGTTCACGATCCAGGGCCGCGGTACTGTCGGCACGGGTCGCGTCGAGCGCGGCAAGGTCAAGGTTGGCGAAGAAGTCGATATCGTCGGCATCAAGGAGACGCGCAAAACCACCGTCACCGGCGTCGAGATGTTCCGCAAACTGCTCGACGAGGGCGAGGCGGGGGATAATGTCGGTCTGCTGTTGCGCGGCGTCGAAAAGGCCGAACTGATGCGCGGGATGGTCATCTGCAAGCCCGCCTCGGTCAATCCACACGTGAAATTCAACGCCGAGGTCGTCGTTTTGACACCCAAGGAGGGCGGTCGCGAAAAGCCCTTCTTCTCCGGTTACCGCCCGCAGTTTTTCTTCCGCACTACCGATGTCACCGGTTCGATTACCCTGCCCGAGGGCACGGAGATGGTCATGCCCGGTGACAATGTCAACATGGAAGTCGAACTTCACGTGCCCATCGCCATCGAGACCCAGCTCCGCTTCGCCATTCGCGAGGGCGGTCGGACCATCGGCTCCGGCGTCGTTACCGAGGTCGCCGAGTAGGCAACCGACAGGGAGATTCGAGCAAGTGGCAGTTGATAGAATACGCATTCGACTCAAAGCCTACGATCACATGGCTTTGGACAGGTCCGTGGACGAGATCGTCCAGACGGTCAAGCGGAGCGGGGCCCGCATCGCCGGCCCCGTGCCGCTGCCGACTGCCCGCACCATATACACCGTGCTGCGGTCTCCCCACGTGGACAAGAAATCGCGCGAGCAGTTCGAGACGCGCGTCCACAAGCGGCTGATCGATATCTACGACTCGACACCGCAGACCGTGGACGCGCTGATGAAGCTCGATCTGCCCGCGGGCATCGGCATCGATATAAAGGTTTAAGAGGATAATGGGCGTGCAGGTAGAAGTTTTAAACAGCGAAGGTCAGGCGAGCAGTTCGGTGGAGTTGCCCGAAGACCTCTTCGGCATCGAGGTCTCCGAATACGCCCTCTACCGGGCGGTCGTCGCCTACGAGGCCAACCAACGGCAGGGGACGGCTTCGACCAAGACCCGCTCCGAAATAACCCGGACGAGCAAGAAGCACCACCGCCAGAAAGGCACGGGTTGGGCTCGGCGGGGTTCGTTGCGCTCGCCCTTGGTGCGCGGCGGCGGGGTGGCTTTCGGCCCCCGGCCCCGGTCTTATTTTTCAAAACTGCCCAAAGCCCTGAGGCGCTTGGCTTTTCGTTCGGCACTGACGGTCAAGGGCGCCGGTGGGCAGGTCAAAGTCGTCGAAGAATTCGATTTTTCCGAGCCGAGTACCAAATCCTTCCAAAAAATCATAGAAGCGTGTGGCCTTGCAGGGCAAAAAGTTCTCTTTGTCACCACTGAAAATGCTCCTGTGTTGGTCAAGTCGAGCCGAAATTTACCCAAGGTGAACACCACTCATTTGGGTTCGTTGGGCACCTATGATTTGATGGGGGCCGATGCGGTCCTTTTTACCCGCCAGGCGTTGGATCGGCTCGTAGAGATCCACGGGCAGCAGGGCTAAGAGGAGTTTAGTTAAGTGAGCAATCCGCGATCTATCATTCAAGAGCCCGTTATCACCGAGAAAGCCACAATTCTCCGCGAGGGCAACAAATATGCCTTTCGCGTCCACTCCAAGGCGAACAAGATCCAGATTCGCCAGGCTGTGGAATCCATTTTCTCTGTCAAGGTCGAGTCGGTGCGCACGATAACCGTGCCGAGCAAACCCAAACGACAGGGACTCTACCAGGGCCGCCGCGCCGGTTGGAAGAAGGCCTATGTGACGCTCAAGGCCGGTGACTCCATTGAAATCGCAGAAAATACCTAGCTACTGGACTTGAGATGGCCGTAAAGAAATTTCGCCCCGTAACGCCAACACTGCGCTTCAAAACCGTCAACTCCTTTGAGGAACTGACGCGCGACAAGCCCGAGAAATCGCTGCTCTCTGGGGCCGTTGGGAAATCCGGTGGACGCAATAATCAGGGCCGCATGACCATGCGTCGCCGTGGTGGTGGGCACAAGCGGCGCTATCGCGTCATCGACTTCAAGCGCAACAAGATCGGCGTGCCCGGCCGTGTCGATGCGATCGAATACGATCCCAACCGCTCGGCGTTTATCGCCCTGATCGTCTATGCCGACGGGGACAAGCGCTATATTATCGCGCCGCTGGGCCTGCAAGTCGGCGCTCAGATCACCGCCGGACCCGAGGCCCCGATTCAAGTCGGCAACGCCTTGCCGCTGGCCGATATTCCCCTTGGTTCGACGATTCACAATGTCGAGCTCAACCCCGGTCGGGGTGGACAACTGGCGCGCAGTGCTGGGGCCGAGGTCCAGCTTCTGGGGCGGGACGACGGACGCGCCCAGTTGCAATTGCCCTCTGGGGAGATACGCGAAGTGCTCGTTCAGTGCATGGCGACTCTGGGGCAGGTGGGAAATGTCGATCATTCCAATATCGTTATCGGCAAGGCCGGTCGTTCCCGTTGGTTGGGGCGCAGGCCCAAGGTTCGCGGCGTGGTTATGAACCCAGTCGATCATCCGCACGGCGGTGGCGAGGGCAAGTCTTCGGGCGGGCGGCATCCGGTCACCCCCTGGGGCAAACCCACCAAAGGCTACAAGACGCGCAAGCGCAAAAATCAGAGCAATCAGTGGATTATCCGCCGCCGCAATACCAAGTAGTGAGGAATCATGGCAAGATCGGTTAAAAAGGGCCCTTTTATCGACGGGCATCTGGCGCAGAAGATCGAGCATCTCAATCGCACTGGCGACAAGTCGGTCGTCAAGACCTGGTCGCGGCGCTCGACGATTACGCCCGATTTCGTTGGCCATACACTGGCCGTCTACAATGGCAACAAATTCATTCCGGTGTATATCACCGAGAATATGGTTGGCCACAAACTCGGCGAATTTGCTCCGACCCGCACTTTCCGCGGCCACGGGGGGCGGTTGACCGAGCGCGGCACGAGGGTGCAATAAGATGGAAGCCAGGGCAGTGCTCAAACAGATCGGCGTGCCGGCCACTAAGGTGCGCCAGCTCATCGATCTGATCCGCGGCAAGTCGGTCGAAGAGGCGCTTACCATTCTCCGGTTTTCACCCCGTCCGGTAGCCAAACTGGTCGAAAAGACCCTGCGTTCAGCCATCGCCAACGGGGTGAATCAGGACGAAGAGAATCCGGTCGACGCCGAAGACCTTATCGTTTTCGGGGTCTTTGCCGATGAAGGGCGCGACCTCAAGCGCATCCGACCGAGGGCCCGTGGCTCGGCAGACCGCATCAAAAAGCGCCATTGTCATCTCACGGTCGTCGTCAGCGACGAGACCAATTAAGGAGGAATCTTGGGACAGAAAACACATCCATATGGTTTTCGGCTCGGCGTCATCAAGCCGTGGCGTTCGAACTGGTTCGCCGAAAAGGACTTTTCCGAGTTGCTCAAGGAAGATCTCATGCTCCGGCGCTACGTGCGCCAACGGCTACAGCGGGCCGGGGTGTCGCAGATCAATATCGAACGCCAACCCAAACGGGTCACCGTAGAGGTGCACACCGCTCGTCCTGGTATCGCCATTGGTCGCCGCGGTGCTGAAGTCGACAAGCTGCGCGATGAGCTCAAAGCGCTGACCGGCAAGGACGTCTCGCTCAATATCCAAGAGGTGAAAAAACCCGAGCTCGATGCCCAGTTGGTGGCAGATGGCCTCGCCCGTCAGCTTGAGCAGCGGGTTTCTTTCCGCCGGGCGATGAAGAAGTCCGTGGCCTCGTCGATGCGCATGGGTGCCGAAGGCATTCGCATCGTCGTCGCTGGCCGTATCAACGGATCTGAAATGGGACGGCGCGAGCGGTCTGAGCCGGCGGGCCGAGTGCCCTTGCACACGCTGCGTGCCGATATCGACTATGCGATGGCCACGGCGTTTACCGGCTCGGGCACCGTAGGTGTAAAAGTATGGATTTGCCACGGCGAAGTCGTGGCCGAAGAAGGGACCGCCCAGGCGGTCTGACTTATAGTGAGGATCTCTACATCATGTTAATGCCCAAGAAGTCCAAGTGGAGAAAGCAGTCGCGGGGCCGCATGCGCGGGCAGACCAAGGGGGGGGATTTGGTCTCCTTCGGCGAATTTGGCCTCAAGGCGCTCGAGCCCTGTTGGGTCACCAGCCGTCAAATCGAGGCCGTGCGCGTGGCGGTCAGCCGGGCGATGAGCCGGACGGGCAAGATGTGGATTCGCATTTTCCCCGACAAGCCGATCACCAAAAAACCGGCCGAAACCCGCATGGGTAAGGGCAAGGGCCCACCTGAGGGATGGGTCGCCGTCGTCAAGCCCGGACGAGTGATGTTCGAGCTTTCGGGCGTGCCGGAAGAGGTGGCCCGCGAGGCTTTTCGTCGCGCTGGCCACAAACTGCCCATCAAGACCAAGGTCGTCAAGCGAGTTTCATAATTATGAAAGTAAGCGAACTGCGCGAGATGAGCGCGGACGAAGTCAGCAGCAGGCTGGAAGAGTTTCACGAGGAATTTTTCAATCTGCGTTTTCAGCACGTCTCCGGCCAATTGACCAGCCCGATTAGGCTGCGCGAGCTACGGCGCGATATCGCCAAGGCGCACACCGTGCTCAAAGAGCATGAACTCGGGTTCCGCACCCTGGCCGGTGGAGCATAGGAGAGGAATGGCTAAACAAAAGATAGGCAGGCGTCAGGCCGAAGGTCGGGTACTCAAGTCCAACAACATAAAGACGCGGGTCATCGCCATTGAACAGCGAATCCCACACCCTTTATACGGGCGGGTCATCCGTCGCACCGCCAAATTTGTCGCCCATGATGAGCGGGAAGAATCGCAGGTCGGCGACTTGGTGCGCATTGAGGAATGTCGGCCGTTGAGCAAGACCAAGCGCTGGCGACTGATCGAGATCCTCAAGCGCCAGGAAAACCAGGATTAGGACTGGGAATAGCAATGATTCACGAATACACGGTAGTTAAAATGGCGGACAACGCCGGGGCGCGCACGGCCCGTTGCATCCGCGTGCTCGGTGGTTCGCGCAAGCGTTATGCCGGGGTTGGCGACCTAATCGTAGTCGCTCTCCACGGGGTTGCGCCCAATGGCACCCTGGAGGAGGGGCAGGTGGCGAAGGCCGTGGTCGTGCGGACCAAGAAGGTGTATCGCCGCGCCGATGGTTCCTATATCCGCTTCGACGACAACGCCGCCGTATTGGTCAACGACGATAAGGAGCCGACCGGAACCCGCATCTTTGGGCCCGTGGCTCGCGAATTGCGCGAAAAGCAGTATATGCGCATCGTCTCATTGGCCCCCGAAGTAGTCTAAGGAGGGTCGCAATGGATATTCGCAAAGGCGATACGGTTCAAGTTGTCAGCGGCAACGACAAAGGACGGCGATCGACGGTGCTCAATGTGTTCAAAGACCGGAGGCGCGTCATCGTCGAAGGGGTGAATATGCGCAAGCACCACACTCGCCCCACTTCGCGCGATCCACAAGGGGGCATTATCGAACGCGAGGTGCCCATCCACATTTCCAACATTATGGTCGTCTGTCCCAAGACCGACCAGCCCACGCGCATCGGCCACAAGCAGTTGGACAGCGGCAAATACGTGCGCGTTTCCGCTCGCAGTGGCGAGATGATCGATCCAGAATAGCTATGTACGAAGCCAGACTAAAAAAACAGTATAGAGAAGAGTCGATGCCCCTGCTCAAGGATCGCTTCGACTTCAAGAATGATATGCAGGTGCCGCGGTTGGAGAAGGTCGTCGTCAATATTGGCGTCGGCGAGGCGGTGCAGGAACCCAAGGTCCTCGAGAGCACGGTGGCTGAGTTGACGGCGATTACCGGCCAGAAGCCCTCCATCCGCAGAGCCAAAAAGGCGATCTCGAATTTCAAGCTGCGCGCCGGTATTCCCATCGGTTGCATGGTCTCCTTGCGGGGCAATCGAATGTATCAGTTTCTCGATCGTCTGATCAGTTTCGCCTTGCCGCAGGTCCGCGACTTCCGCGGGGTTTCCGCCAAGAGCTTTGATGGTCGCGGCAACTACAATCTGGGTATCAAAGAGCAGATTATTTTCCCCGAGATCGACTACGATATAATCGATCAGGTCAGGGGCATGAATATCACTATCGTGACCTCCGCCAAGAGCGATGAGGAAGGTTGCGAATTGCTGAAGTCGCTGGGCATGCCCTTCAGCGAATAGGACCGGGAGTATCAAATGCCAAAGAAATGTCTGATAGCCAAAGCGCAGCGTAAACCCAAATATTCTACTCGTGCCTATACCCGATGCCACTGCTGCGGCCGTCCACGCGCGGTATATCGCAAATTCGGCCTGTGCCGGATTTGTTTCCGCGATCTGGCCCTAAAAGGTGAGATCCCGGGCGTTACCAAGGCGAGCTGGTAGGGGGTTGGAGAATCTATTATGAGTATGACTGATCCCATCGCGGATATGTTGACTCGCATTCGCAATGCCTGCCACGCCAGGCATCCAAGAGTCGACGTGCCGGCCTCTAAGCTGAAGCGCGAGGTTGCTCGCGTGTTGGCCGAGTGTCGCTTCATCGACAACTTCGCCTTCATTGCAGACACCAAGCAGGGCGTCCTGCGGCTCTATTTGCGCTACGACCGGGAGAACAACAGTATTATCCACGGGCTCAAGCGCGTCAGCAGGCCGGGTCTGCGCCAATATTCGGGTAAGGCCGGTATCCCGCGCGTATTGCGTGGGTTGGGTGTTGCCATCGTCTCCACTTCCAGGGGGGTGATGACCGATAAGGAAGCGAGGGTGGCCGGAGTTGGCGGCGAAGTCCTCTGTAATGTCTGGTAGAGTATTCACGGGAGAATTTTAAAGTGTCGCGTATAGGAAGTACCCCCGTTGTCTTGCCCCAGGGCGTCGAAGTTGAAATCGCCGCTGCCGAGGTTGCCGTTAAAGGTCCGAAGGGCCAGTTGCAGGTACCCTTTTTAACCGAGTATCTGGAGGTGGGTCAGCAGGACAGTGATGTGACTGTATCGCGCAAGAGCGAAGAGAAGAAAGCGCGCGCGTTACACGGTCTAACCCGGACTTTGATTGCCAATGCCGTCTCGGGCGTCACCGAAGGTTTTTCCAAAAACCTGGATTTGTTCGGCGTGGGTTATCGCGCCGAGGTCCAGGGCAAACAACTCACGCTCCAAGTCGGTTATTCGCATCCGGTGGTCTATCAGGCCCCCGACGGCATTACCATCGAGGTCTCCGATGGTACGGGGGGCGCTCAGGCCCGCATCGTCATCCGGGGTATCGACAAGCAGATGGTCGGCCAGGTGGCTGCCGATATCCGCTTCAAGCGCCGTCCCGAGCCCTACAAGGGCAAGGGCATACGCTACGAGAACGAAGTTATTCACTGGAAACAGGGCAAGGCGGCAGTAGCCTAATATGAAAGACAAGAGACACCTGATAAAAAATCGCGAGCGTCGGCAACGGCGCCGGCACCGCTTGCGCAAGATCGTCTCGGGAACACCCGAGCGGCCACGGATGGTCGTACACCGCTCGCTGCGCCATATCGAGGTGCAATTGGTCGACGATGTGGCGGGTCACTCGTTACTCGGCTTTTCCACGCAGTCGCAGGACCTTAAAGAGCGCGCGTTCGACAATCGCGTAGAGCAGGGACGCGAGGTCGGCAAAATCGTCGCCGCCAAGGCGCGCGAAAAAGGCATCGAGCAGGTTGTTTTTGATCGCGGCGGTTTTCTCTACCACGGAGTGATTAAAGCCGTTGCCGACGGAGCACGGGAAGCCGGATTGAATTTCTAAGGAGAGCAGCGTGGCGAAAGCAGATACTGGAAATAGAAGGTCTCAACCCGATCCCAGCGGTATGGAGCTGAGCGAGGTCGTCGTCCAGAATAGCATCAAGCGGGTTTCGCATGTGCGCAAGGGCGGTCGGCGATTCAGCTTCAACGCCATGGTCGTGGTCGGAGACCGCAATGGCAAAGTGGGAGTCGGCGCCGGCAAGGCCGGTGAAATTGCCGAGGCGATCCGCAAGGGCACGGAGGCGGCCAAGAAGAATGTCGTCCAAGTTGCCGTAACCGATGGAACTATCCCGCACGAGATTGTAGGTCGGTTCGGCGCGGCGAAAATCCTCTTCAAACCAGCTTCGCCGGGCACCGGGGTCATCGCCAGTGGTGGCACCCGCATCGTACTCGAGCTGGCTGGGGTGCACGATATTTTGACCAAATCTCTCGGTTCAAACAATGTGCAAAACTCGATCAAGGCGACGATCGTGGCGCTGAGCCAGTTGCGCAGCGCGGAAATGGTCGCTCGAGAACGCGGAGTGCCGGCTGACACCCTTCGCGCTTGGGGATAATCGCGCTATGAAACTGGCAATTACGCAGCGGCGCAGCGCCATCGGCAGGGCCAAGGGGCAAAAGGCCACGATAGAGGCCCTGGGCATTAAGCGCCTATATCATCAGGTGGTGCACGACGACACACCCCAGATCCGGGGTATGATCAACAAAGTCAAGCACTTGATCGACGTTGAAGAAGTCGCAGAATAATCGGGAGTCCGTTATGCGTTTGGGAGAAATAAAGTGTCCTCCGGGATCTAAGAAGAATCGCAAGCGGTTGGGGCAGGGGCCCGGTTCTGGAACCGGCAAGACCGCGGGTAAAGGCCACAAGGGCCAACGGGCCCGATCTGGTGCTCGGCGCGGCAACCGCATCGGGTTTACGGGTGGCACTTTGCCATTGTTTCGACACCTGCCCAAGATCGGTTTTTCCAATATCAAGTTTAAAACGGTCTATCAAATCGTCAATTTACAAGATCTCGCAGCCAGCGGACTCGCGGGGGAAGTGGGCCCTGCAGAATTGGCCAGCGCCGGGTTGGTCAGGAAGACCTCGGCGCGGGTGAAGATCCTCGGCGCGGGCGAATTGACGCAGGCTCTGACGATCAAAGCGCATAAATTTTCCTCTGTGGCCGCGGAGAAGATCGAAAAGGCGGGCGGCAAGGCCGAGGTGATCTAAAGTGCAATTGCTGCAGAGTTTTCAGAATTGTTTCAAGATCCCCGATTTAAGGCGGCGGATTCTCTTTACGGTGGGCCTACTGGTCGTTTATCGCATCGGTGGTCAGATCACGGTTCCGGGTGTCCAACTAGCGGTGCTCACCGAATTCTTTCAAAGCTCGGGCAATACCCTTTTTGGCTTATACGATATGTTCGTTGGCGGGGCTTTTACTCGCGGGACGATTTTTGCTCTGGGTATTATGCCCTATATCAGCGCCTCGATTATCTTGCAGTTGCTGGGCGCGGTCATTCCCCACTTTCAAAAATTGCAACGCGAAGGCGAAGAGGGCCGCAAGAAAATCACCCAGTACACCCGCTATGGTACGGTATTTCTCGCCGCCGCCCAATCCTATGGCGTCAGTTTTTTTCTCGAAAATATAACGGCACCGATTTCGGGAAACCCCGCCGTGCCCAATCCCGGTTTCGGCTTTATGCTCTCGACGATGCTGACGATTACCACCGGCACGATCTTTATCATGTGGTTGGGCGAACAGATCACCGAGCGCGGTATTGGCAATGGTATTTCCCTGATCATTTTCATCGGCATCATCGCCGAGTTACCCTACGCGATCAACCAGGAGTATTCGCACTTCCTCATCAATCGCGGTTTCAGCAAGAATATCATCGAGGAAATCATTCTGGTCATTATGATGTTTGCCGTAGTCGCTTTCGTGATCCTGTTGACCCAGGGGCTGCGCAAGATTCCCGTCCAATACGCCAAGCGCGTCGTCGGGCGGCGGGTATACGGGGGCCAGACTACCCACATCCCGCTGCGGATCAACACCGCAGGGGTGATACCGATTATCTTCGCCCAGTCGATCATGTTTCTGCCCGGTACGATCACCCAGATGTTTCCCGGCAACGAGTTCATGCTGGCGGTCGGGTCGTTTTTTTCAACGGAGTCAATGTTTTACTGGTTCGTCTATGCGATGATGATCATCTTCTTCACCTATTTCTATACCGCCATCGTCATGGACCCCAATCAGCTGGCCGACAATATGAAAAAGCACGGGGGCTTTATTCCGGGTATTCGCCCAGGCCCCCGCACTGCCCAGTATATCGATGGTATCATGACGCGTATCACCCTGCCGGGGTCTATCGCCTTGGCATTGGTTGCGATCTTTCCCTTCTTCGTTACCAGGCAATTTCACGTCGCCCCTTCCTTCGCCCAGTTCTTCGGCGGCACGGGGCTCTTGATCGTCGTTGGGGTGGCCTTGGACACCTTGCAGCAGATCGAGTCCCAACTGATGACCCGCCACTACGAGGGTTTTATGAAGCGGGGCAAGATCCAGGGGCGCAGAAGTTAATTAATCAACCGGAGCGAGTACCGTGAAAGTTAAAGCATCAGTCGGCAAGCGCTGCACCGAGTGCAAGATCGTTCGCAGGCACGGGGTCGTGCGCGTTATCTGCAAGCGCAATCCCCGCCACAAACAGCGACAAGGCTGAGGAGCTCCCATGGCGCGTATAGCAGGTGTAGATTTGCCCCGCGACAAGCGGGTATCCATCGCATTGACCTATATCTTTGGCATCGGGCAGACCACGGCAAACCGCATTGCCTCCCAGGCCGGGATCAATCCCCAGACGCGCATCAACGGGCTGACTGAGGAGCAACTCAACAGTTTGCGTTCGATTATCGAGGCCAGTCACAAGGTCGAGGGCAGTCTGCGCGGTGAAAACACGATGAATATCAAGCGGCTGATGGATGTCGGCTGCTATCGAGGCCTGCGGCACCGCCGCGGCCTGCCGGTCAATGGTCAGCGCACCAAGACCAACGCCCGCACCCGCAAGGGGCCGCGGCGGGCTATCGCCGGCAAGAAGAAGGCCCCGGAGAAATAAGCGATACAACTCAAACGGAGAGGATTGATCTTTGCCGCCCGAAAGACGCAGAAGACGCAAGAAGTCGAAACAGGTAGAGGCTGTAGGCGTAGCCCATATCCTGGCGACATTCAACAATACGATTATTACCCTGACCGATACCAAGGGCAATGTGATTTCGTGGGCCACCCCGGGGAAGATGAGTATCAAGGGCAGCCGCAAATCCACGCCTTTCGCCGGCCAGCTCGCCGCCGAGAAGGCCGCCCAGGAAGCTATGAGCATGGGATTGCGCCGCGTCGAGGTTTGGGTCAAGGGGCCGGGGGTAGGTCGCGAGTCGGCGATCCGTGCTCTGCAGAATGCTGGGCTGGAGATCTCCGCGATTCGCGATGTAACTCCCATTCCGCACAACGGTTGTCGGCCGCCCAAGCGCCGCCGAGTTTAGAGGAGAGCAATAGATGAGTAGGCATACGGGTCCCAACTGCCGCTTTTGCCGCAGGGAAGGTGCCAAACTTTTCCTCAAAGGCGAACGCTGCAACCTGGAGAAATGCTCTTTTGAGCGACGTAGCTACGCCCCCGGTCAGCATGGCCAGGGCATGCGGCGCAAACGATCTGACTATAGTGTTCAGTTGCGCGCAAAACAGAAGCTGGCCCGGCTCTACGGGATTCGCGAAGGCCAGTTTCGCAGTTATTACAAGGAAGCGACGCGGGTGCCCGGCGTCAGCGGCGAAAACCTGCTGCGGTTGTTGGAGAGTCGTCTAGACAATATTATCTATCGGCTTGGTTTCGCTGCTTCGCGCAAGGCCGCGCGCCAGTTGGTACGCCACAACCACATCACGGTGAATGGCAAACGGGTCAATATCCCCTCCTATCTGACCCGGACCGGCGATGTGGTAAAGGTCGCCGAGCGCAGCCGTCAGCTAGAAGCCATTCACGAGTCGCTGCGGCGCTCGCGGGAGACGGTGTCCTGGTTGGCCATCGACAAGGTCAATCTGACCGGGACCGTCTCGGAAGTACCCAGTCGCGAAGTTATTCCCACCATTGCTGAAGAGCAGTTGGTCATCGAGTTTTACTCCCGCGTCTAAGTCGGGGCAAGACGAGTCTTTACCCCTCTAATTACAGGGAGCAAAGGGCTAATATGAAATTAGAAGGTCTCCAGATGCCGAGGTTGGCCGAAATCGAGAAGGACAGCCTCAGTGAGACGTACGGCATGTTTATCGTGCAACCGCTCGAACGCGGTTTTGGGGTTACTATGGGGCATGCACTGCGCCGCGTGTTGCTTTCCACCATTCAGGGAGCCGCCATCAAGCAGGTCAATATCGAAGGCGTGCAGCACGAGTTCTCCACCGTTAAGGGCGTGCGCGAGGACATTCCGGAAATCATCCTCAACCTCAAGGAAGTGGCGATTCGCTACCACGGCGACGAAGACCGCGTGCTCCGCGTCGAACGCATCAGCGCCGGGGAACTGTTGGCCAAGGACCTAGAGGTCGATCCCAGTGTTCAGGTGATGAATCCCGACCTGCATATCGCCACGTTGGACAAAGGCGGTTCCTTGAAAATGGATTTGACGGTCGGCCAGGGTCGCGGTTATCAGTTTGCCGACGAGAACAAGATCCCGGACCAGCCGATCGGTGCCATTCCACTCGATACCAACTTTTCGCCGATCCTCAAAGTCCAGTACGACATCGAGAACGCGCGCGTTGGTCGGCGGACTGATTACGACAAATTGATCATGGAGGTTTGGACCGATGGGGCGGTGCACCCCGAAGATGCCTTGGCTCAGGCCGCCAAGATTCTAACCGAGCACCTCAGTCTTTTTATCAATTTCGAAGAAGAGCCCGAGGTCGTGCAGGAAAAGGAAGTCGACGACGAGACCAAGCGCGTTGCCCGATTGATGGCGATGCCGGTGGACGAGCTCGAGCTTTCGGTGCGCTCGGCCAATTGTCTGCGCGCGGCGGGAATCTCTTACCTCAAGGACTTGGCATCGCGGTCTGAAGCCGAGATGCTCAAGTATCGCAATTTCGGTCGCAAGTCGCTCAACGAATTGGGTGAGATCCTCGATTCGCTCAACCTCAGTTGGGGTATGGACCTGAGTCCATATGAAGGTATTGAGGTTGATGAAGAAGCGACCAACCCATTGGCCGAAGAATTCTAGCAGTTGGGAATAAAGTTATGAGACACGGTAAAAAAGTAGCTAAGCTGGGGCGCACTGCCTCTCATCGCAAGGCGATGTTGTCCAATATGATGACTTCGCTCTTTGCCAACGAACGCATCACGACGACTCAGATCCGCGCCAAGGTACTGAAGCGCAGCGCCGAGAAGGTGATCACCTTCGCCAAAAAAGGCGATTTGCATTCTCGGCGACAGGTATTGCGTGTCATCGCCGACAAGCAGGTCGTCGCCAAGCTCTTCGATGAACTCGGTCCGCGATACAAGAGTCGCAATGGCGGCTATACTCGCGTGGTCAAGTTGGGTCCGCGTCGGGGCGATGGAACTTTTATGAGCATCATCGAGCTCGTCGATCGCCCGGGTGCTGAGGCCGTCGAGCCGGCGCAGGAGGTTCAGGAGTCACCTGAAGAATAAACGCTTTATTAGAGATGGGTAGCTACGGGGCAAGATGCGGGTCATCTTGCCCCGTTTTTATTGCAGCAGAGGTTTGCAAGTGAAACAAGGGGACCGGATCGAAGTAGAAGTC
This sequence comes from Candidatus Latescibacterota bacterium, assembly GCA_036343835.1. Taxonomy (GTDB): domain Bacteria; phylum Latescibacterota; class UBA2968; order UBA8231; family UBA8231. Next base: position 13,658 of record JAYYUU010000162.1, read on the forward strand.
TCCGCCCTCAATGCCAAGGGGGACGGGTTGGGCTATGTCGGGGGGCGCGAAGTGCTTGTGCGCAGGGCCGTGCCCGGCGATAAGGTGGGAGTGCGGTTGGTGAAGAAGCGCAAGGGTCGTTTTGAGGCGGAGATCGAGGAATTCCTCGCGATGGGCTACGAGCGCCAGCAAGCCCGCTGCGAGCATTTTGGCCTGTGCGGCGGTTGTCGTTGGCAGGAACTGACCTACCAAGACCAGCTCAAGGTCAAAGAGCAGATGGTCGCCGATGCCCTGGCGACGAGTGAACTCGCAGTACCACAGTTGGAACCGATCTTGCCCAGTCCCGATCCATTTTTCTATCGCAATAAAATGGAATTTTCCTTTGGCTGTGACCGCGATGGTCTGTTGCAACTCGGCCTGCATGTCAGGGGGCGTTTCAACTGGATATTTAACCTCCGGGAGTGTCATCTGCAATCGCAGGTTTCCAATCGCATCGTCGAATCGGTCCGCCGTACAGCGAGGGAATTGCTGCTTAGCGCCTACGATTTGAAACGGCACGAGGGCCTGTTGCGCTTTCTGGTCGTTCGCGATGGCAAGCGAACTGGTCAGGTGATGGTCAACCTGGTTGTCGCCTCCTATCCGGAACCAGTAGTCGACCACCTCGTTGAAAAAGTTCTTGCGGAGGTGGGTGAGATTGACGTTTTACTCGTCACCCTGCACACGGGTAAGGCCCAGGTTGCAGCGGGGGAGCGCGAGTTCCTACGCAAGGGGAGTGGGCATATTGTCGAGGAGTGCGCGGGACTCAAATTCGACATATCGCCGCAATCATTTTTTCAAACCAATCCCCTGCAGGCCGAACGCCTCTATGAAATCGTCACCGAGATGGCCGGTACACCGGGGGCAGTGCTCGATGTGTATTGTGGTACGGGCAGTATAAGTTTGCTATTGGCCGGCCGGGCGCAGTCCGTGCTGGGCATCGAAGTGGTAGCGGAGGCCGTCGAGGATGCTAGGCATAATGCCGAGCGGAACGGGGTAGAGCACTGCGAATTCATCGCCGGCGCCGCCGAAGACATACTTGGTGATCTGGCGACCCAAGGACGGCGATTCGATCTGGTCGTCGTCGATCCACCCCGCGCCGGGCTGCACAAAAAGGTACTCGCCGGGCTCAGTGCTTTTTCGGCGCCGCGGATTATCTACGTCTCCTGTAATCCCCATACCCTGGCCAGCGATTTATCTACATTGGGCGAATGCGGCTATCACATCGTGCGCGTCCGGCCGGTGGATATGTTTCCACAAACCCCGCACTGCGAAGTCGTCACCGAGTTATGCCAAGGTGAATGCTTGACTAACTAGCTGATTTTATATATCATAGACCAAATAAGACACTTGCTTGGTCTATGATATCGATTGGAAGGTCTCCGATGGGCAAGATAAAAAAGAAAGTTGCTAAAGAAGGCAAAAAAGCCAATAAAAGGGGATGAAACTGCCGTGGCTAAAGTGGGTAATGGAGAGGCGAAAAAAGCCAAAAAAAAGCCATTTTCGGGGGTGGAAGTCTATACTAAACCCGGTCTGATGCAGACCCTATTTGCCGGGTTTCGGGAAGGGGAAGTGGCCGGAGATATCATTCGACCGCGGATGTTGACCGAATCGGTAGAGCATGGCCGTGGCAGAGGCATTATCCGCAACTTTACTTTTCGCAAGTTCAAAGACCAGCCCAAGGTGGTCTTCTTTATGACTTGGCCCAAGGGCGTGGCCGGGGGTAGCTTCGAACCTACCGATCGCCTGCTCAAGCCAGGTGAGCCGATCAGTCTCTCCTATACCATAGGAGTGGATGGGGCCGATAGCCCCATTTATTTCGTCGGCAAGGCCTATTTTCTCCGCAAGAGTTTTTACGTGGCGGAAAATCCGGCTATTCCGGGCAGACCTTGGATCGGGCCTCGTGAAGAAGCGCAGGAAAAACTGCCTAAGGACGTCTGCGTCCAGGGGGAAGATATCATCGAGATTCGGGTCGATAGCGTAACCTCAATGCCCAATGGACCGGGCCGCATACCCCGTGATATCCTCGAACGTTATCTGAACAGGGCACAACTCTACGTCATTCCCGGTGGAGGGGGCTGGGCTCAGCGCAGCGCCCAGGGCCACTTCTTTAAAAATATTCGCGATCCGCTCGATAAATATCTCGAAAAAGAGGGCAATAAGCTTATCGAGGGCATTACGATCGACGAGTTTGGCAATATGGGTGATGTGATTTTGATGGTCAAGGGCATGCTATTGTCGGGGATCGAGCACGACAAGATCCGCAAGGTCATGATCAAAAAGCCCAACGATCACCTGCGCGAAATCAACACTACAGTGGGCTTCTTGCTGCATTTTCAGATGGCCGAAGAGATCAAAGATATGACGATCCGCGCCCTGCCCGACAAGGTCGGTAAGGAAATCGATGTCTATCTGCCTTTGATGCTGGAAAATGTAGCGGACTCCAGGGAGCAGTACCGAGTGACTTTTCGCGTCTTTCCCCGCGACCTGGTCGAAAATCGCTCGCGCGCTAGCCTAGAGCGCGGGCTCCATTTCAAGCCGCCGAACACTTTGCATCCGGGGTCCGAAAATCAGGCCGTCTACAGCAAACTGCTAATTGCCCTGAGTCAGCGTTTCCGTGAGGACGAGAAGCCCGATGAAGAGAAGATGAAGAGCGAAAAACTCCAGGCCTCGGTTCAGGCGCGGATCTCCGAACAATCGCACAAATTTACGGATGACAAGATAAAATCCGCCTTCCAGGACAGGGTGGCGGGCAAAAAGAGGCAAGAAGACGACCAGGCGTTTCCTTCTGTGTAGCGCTAGCGGTTGGCGGAATCGCCGGTCATACTCTGGTTTTCAAGATAGCTGTAGAGCTGGCTGAGCTTGCTGTGGACGTCCAGGAAATACTCGTTGTCGCGGAGATGGCGAGAGTAGCGCCATTCGATGGGATCGTCTTTGCGCAGCGGGATGCCCAGGGGCTCGTAGGAGAATTGCAGTCCGTGGAACAAGGTTTTGCGCTCGCCGACTTGTTGGACGAGCGAGCGCACGGCTTGGGCGATGATGCAAATTTTAAAAGGCAGTTCGGGTTGAAAGCGTTTTACGGCATCCGGGAAATACAGTTTGGGGTAGAAGGTCAGGTGGAACATCCGCTTCTGCAATTCGAGAAAGGTGTTTTTCCAGTATTCACCTTCGAAATCTACTTCATCGTCAACATTGGATGGGCATTTGTCCCCGAGTAGGAATTTTAGCAGTTTGGGGCTACTCTCGACAAGCGCACCGCCCACGCTATAGTCGACCATACCGACGGGCATCCCCTCCTCTTCGCGGGGGAAGTCGATGGGCCGCACGGTTTCGTTCTGGGTTCTGCTCTCCATGACCTCGAGCAGTACTTGATAATATTTCTTGTCGTGGACGAAATTGCTGATGATGTTCTCGCCCGATTTTAAATTGTAGGGGTTGTCCACGCCCTTTTTGATACCGGCCTTGGCCGATTTTTTCAAGAAGAGCACATCGCGCAGCGACTCCATGTCCAACCCGAGAATCTTGACTTCCCCCAACAACAGTTCTTCGTCTTTGCGTTTGACGAGACTGGCCGAATCGTCTTTCAGGATCTTGGAGACATGGACGGCGCGCTCGTGGGGTTGTTTTTTTATCATGATCGC
>JAYYUU010000163.1:0-8860 GCA_036343835.1 Candidatus Latescibacterota bacterium
TCCACCCCTCGCTGCCGCGCAGCATGCGCATCTTCATCGGCACCATGACCATCACCGAGTCGCAGAATGGCTCTTCGATGGGCACCTTTACGCCGAGCGAGAAGATCAACCTGCCCCTGATCAAGTTCAAGGTGCCGCTTAAAAACGATATCGTCGTGCCACGGCTGATCATCGACTCGGGCGTGCTCTTCAACCCGAGCGACGCCACGCTGAACCCGGACGCCGCGGACGAGTTCAATAAAGTCGCCGATTTCATCAGCAACTTCTCCCCCGGCAAGATCATCATCGAGGGGCATACCGACAGCGATGGCGAAGAGGCGATCAACCAATCGTTGTCCGAACAGCGCTCCGACGCCGTCGTGCAGTTTCTCATCAAAAAATACTCCTTTATCACCTCTGGCATGATGGAGGCCCGAGGTTATGGCGAGACCCAACCCATCGCCCCCAACGACACCCGCGAAAACAAACAGCTCAACCGCCGCATCGAGGTCATCGTCTGGGAGTGATTCCATTGTCCTGAAACGGGTAAGCCCCTACATTAGACGGCATATATCTCAACGCCCGAGGAGAAATTTCCATGCCGTCAAACGCCCTCTTGCCCTTCCTATTGCTCATCGGGCTCGGTCTCTCACCCGCCACCGGCCAGGACCGTCCGCCGACGCCGGTCATCGTCGCCGAAGTCATCAAACAACCCCTGGTAGAGGACGTCTCCTTCGTCGGGCGCGTCCAACCGCGGCGCTCGAGCCTGGTCGCCGCCGAGACCGAAGGCCTGGTCGTGCGCCGCTTCAAAGAAGGCGGGCAGACCGCGCGCGAGGACGAAGCGCTCTTCCAACTCGCCAACGATCCGCTCAAAGCCTCGTTGCAGGAGGCTCTGGCCGATTTCGAACTCCGCCAATCCAACCACCGCCAGAGCCTTAAACTCCGCGAAACCGACGCGGTCCCGGAGCAGGATTTGCGCGACGACGAGTACGAATTAGCCCGCGCCCGCGCCAAATTGGCAGGCCTCAAGGCCCAGGTCGCCCACCTCCAGGTCCGCGCCCCCTTTGCAGGCCATCTCATCCAGACCTTCACCGAAGTCGGTCAATGGGTCCCGCGCGGCGGCGATATCGCCCGGATCATTTCCACCGATACCATCCGCGTCTATGTCAATATCCCCGAGCACCATGTGTCGCGCCTCGAGCTGGGCGCGACGGCCGCAATCTCGGTCGACGCCCTCGGCGGCGACCCCATCGAGGGCCGGATCGTCGCCATCCTCGCCGAGGGCTATGCCGAATCGCGCACTTTCCCGGTCGTCGTCGAAGCCCGCAACCCGGAGGGTCGGATGCGCAGCAATATGTCGGCCTGGGTGCGCTTCCACATTCTTCAGGATCGCGAATCCATCCTGGTCCACAAGGATGCCCTGGTCTCCGGGCCGATGGGCCAGATCGTCTACCTCGCGCGCGAGGGCAAAGCCGTCAGCCGTCCCGTGCACATCGGTCTCGCGCACCAGGGTTTTGTCGCGGTAAAGGGCGAGCTCGAGCCCGGCGATCTGGCCGTGGTCCGCGGCAACGAGCGGCTGAGGGACGGGCAGGCCGTGCGCATTATCCGCAAACAACAGTAATCCATGAAAATCGTCGACTCCGCCATCAAACGACCCGTCAGCGTCATCGTCGGGGTGCTCTTTATCGCGCTCTTCGGTCTGATTTCGCTTTTCCGCATCCCCGTCCAGCTCACACCCGATGTCGACCGGCCCCTGGTCACCGTCACCACCATCTGGCCCGGAGCCAGCCCGGAAGAGGTCGAGCAGGAAATCGTCCAACGCCAGGAGGAACAGCTCAAAAGCGTCGAGGGCCTGGTGCAAATGACCAGCGCGAGCAACGACAGCCGCGGGGTTGTCAGTCTCGAATTTAACGTCGGCACTGACCCCGACGCGGCGCTATTGAAGGTCTCCAACAAGCTCAACCAGGTCTTTGGCTACCCACTCGCCGCCGAGCGTCCCGTGCTCTCGGCCGGGGGCGGAGGCCCGGGCGGTGCCATCACCTGGATCATCCTCGACGCCCTGCCCGGCCACGACGAGATCGATGTCGAGCGCTATCGCGACTACGCCGAGGAGGTCATCAAAACCGCCCTCGAACGCGTGCCCGGCGTGGCCGAATCCAATGTCTACGGCGGCTACGACCGCGAACTGCAGGTCATCGTCGACCCCCAGGCGATGGCCGCTCGCCAGCTCACCGTCCAGGATATGGCCCAGGCCCTCACCCGCGAAAATGCCAATATCAGCGCCGGCGCCTTCGACGAGGGCAAACGCCGCTATATCGTCCGCACCGTCGGCCAGTACCAGCAGCCCGCCGACATCGAGCAAGTCGTCGTCCGCGGCGGCGATGGCACCCGGGTCAGAATCGGCGAGATCGCCCGCACCAAAATCGGCTATGTCCGCGCTGACGCCTCCGTCCGCCAGAAGGGCCGCCCCTCCATCGCCATCAACGCCCAGCGCGAGACCGGCGCCAATGTCCTAGAAGTCATGGAAGGCATCCGCCGGACCATCGACGAACTCAACCAAGGCCCCTTAGCCCGCAAAAACCTCTTCCTGACCCAAGTCTACGACCAGACCGACTATATCGAGAGCGCCATCGGACTGGTGCGCTCCAATATCCTTATCGGCGGGGCCCTCGCGGTGATGGTGCTCTTCATCTTCCTGCGCAGTTTCAGCACCGTGGCGATCATCGCCACCGCCATCCCCATCTCCATCGTCGGCACCTTTTTAGCCATGTCGCTTTTGGGACGCAATATCAATGTCATCAGCTTGGCGGGGATGAGCTTTGCGGTGGGGATAGTTGTCGACAACGCCATCGTCGCGCTGGAAAATATCTTCCGCCACCAACAGATGGGCAAAACCCGCGCCCGCGCCGCGCTCGAAGGGGCGTCGGAAGTCTGGGGGGCACTCTTGGCCAGCACCCTGACCACGGTGGCGATCTTCCTGCCGATCGTCTTTGTCGAGGACGAGGTCGGCCAGCTCTTCCGCGATATTGCCATCGCCGTTTCCTGCTCGGTGGTGCTCAGCCTAGTCGTCGCCGTCTCGGTCATCCCCAGCCTGGCCAGCAAGATTCTCGGCAGCGAGAAAAAGCGCGAGTCCGCGCTCGCAGCGGCGGGCGAGCGGGTGCGCGCCTTTATCGCCGACAGCAGCTTCCGCATCAGCGGCAGCATTGGGTTGCGCTTAGGCGTAGTGGTGGTCCTGATCGGCCTCGCGTTGGGCATCGTCTGGACCCTGCTGCCCAAGTCCGAATACCTGCCCACCGGCAATCGCAATCTGGTCTTCGGCATCATCCTGCCGCCCCCCGGCTACAATCTCGACGAACTGATCCAGATCGGCCAGACCATAGAGGACGCGCTGCGTCCCTACTGGGAGGCCGCGGCAAATCCCGACAGCCCAGCAGCCCAGGCGCTACAAGGCCCCCCCGTCAAGAATCTATTTTTCGTCGCCTTTGGCCGCTCGGCCTTTATGGGCGCGAGTTCGGCTGACCCGGATAGGGTCCGCGAGTTGATCCCCGCTATCCAGGGGCCCGTTTTCAGCGGCGTGCCCGGCACTTTCGCCATCGTCCAGCAATCGAGCCTCTTCCAGCGCGGCGGCGGCAGCAGCCGCGCCATCGATATCGAGATCACCGGCCCCGACCTCGGTCGCCTCATCGGGCTGGGAGGCCAAATCTTCGGCCAGATCATGCAGGTCGTACCCGGCGCCCAATCCCGCCCCATCCCCAGTCTCGACCTGGGCAACCCGGAAGTCCGCATCCTCCCCGACCGAGTGCGCGCCGCCGACTTAGGGCTGTCGGCGCGGGATATCGGCGCGGCAGTCAACGCGCTGATGGACGGGGCCCTGGTCGACGGCTACCAGTATCAGGGCGAGGAGATCGATCTGGTACTCCGCAGTGAGGAGGACTGGTTCCGCACCCAGGACATTGCCGCCCTGCCCATCTATACCCCGCGCGGCCAATTGGTCCCGCTCAACGCCGTCGCCCGCATCGAAGTCACCACCGGCCCCGAGCAAATCAACCACATCGAGCGCAGCCGGGCCATCACCATCCAGGTCATCCCACCCGAGACCCTTCCCATAGAAACCGCACTCGACAATATCCAAAGCCAGATCGTCCAACCCCTCATAGACTCGGGCCAACTGGCCCCACCCTACCGGATCCACCTCTCCGGTTCGGCCGACAACTTGAAGCGCACCCGCGAAGCCCTGCAGTGGAATTTCCTACTGGCCCTGGTCATCACCTATCTCTTGATGGCCTCGCTCTTTGAGAGCTTCCTCTACCCCTTTGTCATCATGCTCAGCGTGCCCCCGGCTTTGGCCGGTGGAATCCTCGGGCTGGAGGTCGTCAATCTCACCCTGGCCTACCAACCCCTCGACATCCTCACCATGCTCGGCTTCGTCATCCTCATCGGGGTAGTGGTCAACAACGCCATTCTCATCGTCCACCAGACCCTCAATATCCTGCGCGAAACCCCCGACATCCCGCTAAAAGAGGCCATCCGCGACGCCGTCTCCAGCCGCGTACGACCAATCTTCATGTCGGTAACCACCAGCGCCCTGGGCATGCTGCCCTTAGTCGTCTTCCCCGGCGCCGGCTCCGAACTCTACCGCGGCCTGGGCAGCGTGGTCATCGGCGGCCTGTTGCTGTCGACCCTCTTCACCCTCTTCTTGGTCCCCATCTTCCTGAGCCTGGCCATGGATCTCAGGGCGTGGATCGGTCGTGAGAAGAGCGCATAAAAAAAACCGGCTCTGGGGCCGGTCATCTTACATCTTTATTTTTTACCCTCAAACTGCGCTGGGAAGCCCAAACCAACCCGGTCTCTATCACTATTTATCGGAGGGTTGCCCAAGGGCATCCCCCTAACGGATTCGGACCTCGGAGTGGCGCAGGATGCGCCACGAGAATGAGGGTAGGGGATCCCCTTGGCAACCCGTCCACCCGCAAAATCACCAGTTAAAAAGCCAGATTAAACCGCACCCCCGGCACCATCGCCTCCCGCCCCCGCATAGTCCCCAATTCCATACTCGCCGCCAACCCCGACCCATTAATCGCCCGCACCTGATCGCGCAAATTAGTCAACGAGGAAATCTTGATCCACACCGAAATCGGCACCCACCCCGCCGCCGCCGACTCGCCCGTAGCAATCGCCGTCCCCGCCGCCACCACCGTCAAGCCCAAAAGCGCCAAACCCTGTTTGTTCTGGCCGATATAAAAATATCCCGCGCCCGGCACCACCGCCTCGAGCAAGCAGGCCACCAGCCCGGATTTTTGCGGTTGAAAGGCAGCGCGACGCGGCTGGATGCGATGTGCCCCGAGCTCGCGCAGCGAGCGAAACTCGCCCAGCGCATAGGCGGCCGGCCGCTCCTGCAGCGCTCCGACCACCTCGACGACCGCGACCGAATCCGGCCCCACTACCCCGACGCGGAAAGAGCGCACCCGGCCGTCTGCGAATACGGCTTCGCCCCACACCTCGTCCTCGCCCATTTTTTCCAACAGACCCCGCACCTCGTCGACTGCCATCGCCGCCCCGGCGATCTGCGTCTGTAGCAGGAGGACCAAAAGCGCAAAGCAGGCCTTAAAACGCATGTTTAAACCTCGTTTGAAATCATTGATTTAAAAGGAGATCGAACCTTTTTTCAATCTACTCGCCCCACCCCTAACTGTCAAGGTGCCCAACCCGCTCAAATTACTGAAGACCAGGACCGATCTGCCGATAATCATATTATTGGAGAGTATTCGGGTCGCGTGTGGCCTCGTGCTCCATCAGGACAGGGACGTCGCTAAAAAACCCCACAGGGATGTGGGGGCTTTTTTGTACCCCACCCAGCCCAATTGCCCCCCCCGACGCCAGTTCATATTTTCAAGCTCGACATGAACGCTTTACTCGAACAAGCCATCGCCGCGACCCGGGCGGCTGGGGCGCTGACCCTACAGTATTTTGGCGGCGTGTACCAGGTCGAGGACAAGGGTAGTGGCGACCCGCTGACCACCGCCGACCTCGCAGTCGATGCCTATCTCAAAAAAGCCCTGCTCGATATCCGTCCCGACTGCGGTTGGCTATCGGAGGAGACCGTCGACGACCACCTGCGCTTGGAGCGGGAGGCGGTGTGGATCGTCGATCCGGTGGACGGCACCCGCGAGTTTGTCGAGGGCCTGCCCGAATACGTCGTCGCCGTGGCCCTGGTCGAAGCCGGTGCGCCAACGCTGGCCGTCATCTGCAACCCCGCGCAAGATCAACTCTACGCAGCGGTCAAGGACGGTGGCACTTCTCTCAACGGCCAGCGCGTCTTCTGCAGCGAGGTCCAGGACCTTGCCAAAGCCACAGCCACCGTCAGCCGCAGAGAGATCAAACGCGGCGAAATCGACCCCTATCGACCCCACCTGGGCGAGATCCGCCCCGTCGGCAGCGTCGCCTATAAACTGGCCCTGGCGGCGGCGGGAGCCTGTGATCTCAACTTTAGCGTCCAGCCCAAGAACGAATGGGATGTCTGTGCGGGCGACCTGCTGGTGCGCGAAGCCGGTGGCCAGATGCTCGACCGCACGGCGAAGGTCCGCAGCTACAACCAGCGAGATCCGCTTATCGCCGGCGGGCTCGCCGCCGGCAACGAGCAGTTGGTGGCGCAAATCCTCCACCACATGCAGGAGCAGGGTTGATGGTCACGGCTAAGGCCGCGGCGGTCTTCGTCGAAGAATACGGGATCTTGCTCGAACTGAGCGGCGCCAATGCCTTCCGGGTCCGCGCCTATGCCAATGCCGTGCGCGCGCTCGAAACCCTCGCAGCCCCACTCGATGACCTACTCGCCGCAGGCACCTTGACCGAAGTCAAGGGCATCGGCAAAAGCGTCGGAGAGCTGGTGGCCGAATTCGCCGCGACCGACACGGCCAAAGCCTATGAGGAATTGCGCTCCTCAGTGCCCGCAGGCCTGCTTGAAATGCTGCGGGTACCCGGTCTGGGGCCGCGCAAAATCATCGCCATCCGCGAGGAATTGGGCATCGAAGACCTCGACGCCCTCGCCCGGGCCTGTGACGACGGCCAGCTGGCCAGCCTGAAGGGCTTTGGCAAAAAGACCCAGCAAAACATCCTCAAGGGCATCGAGTATATCCGCGTCCACCAGGGTCGTTTCCGCGCCGATATCGCGCACGAGAGCGCCCAATCGCTGCGCGAAACCCTCGCGCAATTGCCCCAGACTGGGCGCATGGAAGTCGCGGGATCACTGCGCCGGGCCAAAGAGACGGTCAAAGACATCGACTTCGTCGTCAGCTCCACCGACCCGGAGGCCATCGCCGAGGCCTTTGTCACCCACCCGGATGTCGCCGAAATCCTCGCCCGGGACGAGACCAAATCCGCGGTGCGGCTCCACAGCGGCATCCAGGCCGATTTGCGCGTGGTCGCAGATCCTGAATTCCCCTATGTCCTGCACCACTGCACCGGCAGCGTGGAGCACCATGTCGCCCTCCGGGCCAGGGCGCAGGCGCGCGGGCTCAAGATCGACGAATACGGTCTCTATCGCGACGATAAACGCATCGAGTGCGACGATGAAGAATCCTTCTTCGCCGCGATGAACCTGGCCCATATCCCGCCGGAGCTGCGCGATGGCATGGGCGAAATCGCAGCAGCCGAAGCAGGCGAACTACCCGCATTGATCACCGCGGCGGACATCCGCGGCATGCTCCACGTGCACTCGACCTATTCCGACGGTGCCGACACCCTCGCAGATATGGCCAGCGCTATAAAGGAACGCGGTTACGAGTATATGGGCATCGCCGACCACAGCCAAGCCGCCGCCTATGCCGGGGGACTCAAAGTCGACGCGGTCAAACGCCAGTGGGAGGAGATCGACCAGCTCAACGAAAAACTGGCCCCCTTCCGCATCTTCAAGGGCATCGAATCGGATATTCTCACCGATGGCTCGCTCGATTACGACGACGGAATCCTCGCCCAATTCGAATACACCGTCGTTTCGGTCCACTCGCAATTCAACCTCGATCGCGCCAAGATGACCACGCGCATCATCCGCGCCATCGAACACCCCGCGGCGACCATCGTCGGCCACCTGACGGGCCGACTGCTGCTCGACCGCGAGGGCTACGATGTCGACGTCGACCAGATCATCCAAGCGGCGGCCCAACGCGGCGTCGCCATCGAGATCAACGCCCATCCGGCCAGGCTCGACATCGACTGGCGCCATGTCAAAAAGGCCCGCGACCACGGCGTGCAGATCGCCATCAACACCGACGCCCACTCCATCGGCGGCCTCGACAACCTCCCCTATGGCATCGGCATCGGCCGCAAGGGCTGGCTCCGCGCCGAGGACGTGCCCAACGCGCTCGACACAGAGGCCATTGCCGCCTGGTTCCAAAGCTGAGGGGCCGCCCCGGCTCATCGGCATCGGCGGCCCGTCCTGCGCCGGTAAGACCACCCTCGCCCAGGCCCTGCTCACCCAGCTGCCCGGTCCCGCCACCGCGCTCGCGCTCGATGCCTACTACCGCGACTTTGCCGGTCTCTCTCCTGAGGAGAAAGCTGGCTTTAACTTCGATGCTCCCGAGGCCCTCGACCGCGAAGAGCTCGTCGGCGACCTGCGCCAATTGGCCCTGGGCCACGCGGTCGAAATCCCGGTCTACGACTTCGCAACCCACGCGCGCCAGGCAGCTACCCCGTGCATTGAACCCAGCGCCTTTTTGATCGTCGAAGGCCTCTATGCCCTCTACTGGACCGATATCAACGCCCTCTATCAACTGAAGATCTTCGTCGCCGCCCCCGACGCCCTCTGCCTCCAACGCCGGCTAGCCCGAGACGCCGTAGATCGAGGCCGGTCGCCCGCTTCGATCCGCACCCAATACCTGCACCAGGT
>JAYYUU010000164.1:0-5070 GCA_036343835.1 Candidatus Latescibacterota bacterium
ATTCGACACGGGGTCTTAGGGGCGTCATAGAGTATCTTAGAGTATCTTAGATTCCCCGATCGCGTCTTGCCTGCTTTCGGGTACGTATTGTCACCGGAGAGTGAAGCTATGATTATCAAAGAGATTGAAGCCATCCCGCTCAATATGCGCTACAAACCCGAGCTGGTGGAGTGCGTTTTGCGTTCGGGGCTGCGCGCTGGCAAGGGCCGGGTCACGCTCTACCGCGTTGAGCTGGAGGGCGGAGCCGTCGGTTATGGCGATCAGTCGGGTGGTCCTGACGACGTGGCGGCTTTTATCGGGCACAACGCAATTACCGGGCTTACACAGATCCGCCACGGCGGGGTGCAGATGGCGCTATTCGACGCGGTGGGGCGGGCGCTTGGGGTGCCAGCGCACGAACTGATGGGGCGGCAGGTGCGGGACAAGGTGCCCTTTGCCTACTGGAGTTGCGATTTGAGTCCGGAGGATTGGGCAGAGCAGGTGCAAAGGGCGGCGGCTTGGGGCTACAGGGTCTACAAGTTCAAGTGTCGGCCCTGGTGGGATCCCATCGAGCAGATCGAGGCGGTGGCAAAAGTCGCGCCCGAGGGTTTTGTCTGCTGGCTGGATTTTAACGGCCATTTGCGCGAGGTGCGGCAGGCCTTGCCGGTGCTGGAGCAATTGGCGAAATACCGTTGCGTCGGAGGCTTTGAGTCGCCGATGCCGCAGCGCGATGCCGAGGGGTATCGCGCGTTGCGCGCCAAGATCAATAAGCCGATTGCCGCGCACTATGGCAGCGGCTGTTGCCATGTGCGCTCGGATCCGACCTATGATCGGGGCGTGTCGGCGGTGGACCAGATTGCCCGGGGGCTGTGCGATGGTTTTGTTATGGGCGGCGGCGATGTACAGGTGATCCTCGAGCGCGCGGCGGTGGCGCAGGAGGCGAAGATGCCCTTTTGGATTCAGACGGTGGGGACCGGGTTGCGGGCGGCGTGGGTGGTGCAGCTGGCGAGCGTGTGTCGCCAGGCCACGTTGTCGAGTTTGGCCGCGCATAATATTTGGGAGCGCGATGTGGCGGCGAGCCCTGTACCGGTCGCCGGGTTTGCGGCTGTGCCGGAGGGGCCGGGTCTGGGGGTGGATGTGGATGACGGGGCGGTGTCGGAGCTCAGGGGGAATGAGCCGATGGAGATCGGGCGGGAGATTACTTCGGTGGTCCATCCCGACGGGGTGCTCTGGCATTTTGCCTCGGAACAGCAGCGGCACGAGACCTATTACTTCGGCAGTGCGCCGGGCTTTGAGCGCGGGATGCGGTTGGAGGTCCGCCCCGACGATGGATCGGCGGACTTTGCGGATTTGTATCGACGCTGTGCAGAGGCGCCGGTGCTGGAAGAAAGCTGAATGCAACAATTGTATATCGCGATGCAATATTTGGCCTAATGCCTTTAACCATAAAGAGATTAGATCTCGAAGTATATCGAAAGCTACGCCGCCGAATATCTGCCCGAGGGGCGACCGAGGTACGTGTGGTTCGATATGTGGGACCTGGAAGAGGGGCGGATCTAGGCGCTCCTGTCTTCCAACCAGTACGAATAAAGCCTGGTCTGGTGCAGGTAGAATTTCAAACGCACCGGCTTTGCGAACACTAAGTCGTGCGGGTGTTTCCAGATGTATTTAGCGCGAAGACTATTGCCGGTATAGGGCGGGGGCTCTTCACCGGGGATCCAGAAGCCGGGATGGGGACGGCCGGTCTCGGCGTCCTGAATTTCAGCGTAGATCTCGCCCCAGCGCGCGTCGGCGTTGAGATAGAGGTCCTCGCCGCGCCAATGGAAGGCTTTGGTGACGATGGTGCCTATTTCGTCGCCGTCGATGGAGACGAAGCGATCGGGTTGGATTTTGACTAAGGAGAGCGCGCCGGCGTCGGCGAAGTGGCGCTCGTCGACGCCGAGGCGGAAGAGCTCTTTGGCGCGGTTGAAACGCCGGTACATCTCGACGCTGCCCGGCATGCGCAGCGCGTTGTAATAGGCCCAGATCTCGCCATTGTCGCGGATGATCGGCGGACCCGACATCAGCAGTTGGCTGGTGCCGTAATTTTCGCCGTCGAAGGGCTCGATGCCGATAAAGGGCGTGCGGTTGGCGACCCTTTCCCAGGTGTAGAGGTCGCGCGAAACGGACATTTCGATCTGGTTGATGCGGGTGAAGTTGGTCGCGGGGGGCGGGATCGCGCCAAAGGGATTGAAGACGGTGGGGAAGCCGATATACAGGCCCTGGTAGGGCAATACGGCCATATTGTAGATCTCGGCGATATAGTCTTCGTCGTCGATGAGCGGCGGGGTGATATAGGCGGGGTTGTCGATGATCTTGCGGACCCGCTGTCGGCAGTTCTCCCAGTCGGTTTCGTCGGCGTGGAAGATGAGTTTGGGCTCGGTGAAGTGGTCGAAGTCTTTACTGGTGGAAAGCCAGACCGAGCGGCCCCATTCGGTCCCTTGTTTGACCAGGGCCAGATATTGTTCGGTATAGGGGTCCCAACAAAACTGCGACTCGTCCTGGCTGGGGATCGAGACCGAGTCGAGCATGGTCCAGGTGAAGCCATCGGGCGAGACACCGGCCTGGCGGTTGCCGGAACTGAAGAGGGCCTTATAGCGACGGCGTGGGTCGGTGTCGTGCTCGTCGCGGATGATGTGATAGAGCCCCATGCCATTGGGGTCGCAGGCGATATTGTTGTCTTTGGAGCCCTCCCATTCGTAGCGCCCTAAGCTGGGCTTTTCCCAGTGCTCGCCGTCTACAGACGTAGCGTAGCGGGCGCCCTGCCCCATATACCACCATTCCCAGATGGCCTTTTCCGGATTCCAGATCGGGGCGCTGCGGCTCTGCACGCCGCCCTTGATGAGGGGCCCGAACTTTTTCGGCGGGTGCAGGGTGCGGGTGGTGCCCTGGGTCGCAACCAGGTCACCGTCGTCGAGGAAGAGTTTGCGGTATTGTTTGGGGTCGATCAGGTCGGGGGCCATGGGGTTGGGTCTCCGGGTGAGGTTTGCGTCTGCGCCGGGTAGCGGGTAAAATACACTGGCGCGGGCGGCCAGACAATTGGCGGCGCAAACTGCGTTATACGAGAGATTGGAGACTTGTGATGAGCGAGCGTATTCAGGAGCAATATTTGACGGCGCGCGTGGCGCTGGTCACCGGGGCGGCGCAGGGCAATGGGCGCGCCATCGCCGCCGAGTTGGGCCGGCGCGGCGCCGAGCTGGTACTGGTTGATATCGATCCCGCAGGCGTCGAAGAGAGCGCAGCAGCGCTGCGGTCTGAGGGGGCACAGGCGCTGGCCATCGCCGCCGACTGCAGCAAGGTCGACGAGATTGAGCGCGCCGTTGCGGCGGCGGCCGAGGCCTGCGGGCGGGTCGACGTGTTGGTCAACAACGCGGGCATCATCCGGGTCTCGAGTTTTCCGGAAGTCAGCGAGGCGGATTACGATGCGACGATGGGGCTCAACGCCCGGGGCGCCTATTTCTTTATGCAGGAGGTGGTCGCGCATATGCCGGATGGCGGGCATATCGTCAATATTTCTTCGGGCGCCGGTGTTGACGGCAAGACCCTGTCGCCCCCCTATGCCGCGAGCAAGGCGGCGCTGATTACCATGACCAAGACCATCGCCCGGGTGCTGGGCCCGCGCCAGATTACGGTCAATGCGGTGGCGCCGGGGATTATCGACACGCCTTTCCACGAGCAGCTAGATCAGAAGGTCGGCATCGAGCAGTTGGGGCTGCAGCCTGGCGAATTGATCCAGCAGCGGGCGGCGGACGTGCCGCTGGGCCGGATCGGGACGCCGCAGGACGTGGCGGGGGTCGTCGCCTTTCTGACCTCGCCGGCGGCGGCCTATATCACCGGGGAGACGGTTATTCTCTCCGGCGGTTGGGTGATCGACTAAAGCCCCAGGACAAAGGCCAGGAAGGAAACAAGACCGCCGCCCAGGGCCAGCACGCCCCAGCGGCGCGTCTGGGGCAGCAGCCACCACATGTAGAGGCCAGAGGCGACCCAGACGAGCAAACCGAGGCAGACGATGTCGACGACCACGGCCCAGAGATCGCTGAGCAAAGATTCCTGCTGGAAGCCGGCGCGGATGTGCATCCAGATGAGGAACTGGTCGAGGGCGAAGCGCTGGTCCTCGGCCTGCAGCCGGTCCTCGGCGATGAAATAGGTGAGCCGGGTCTGCGAAAAGAAGTCGAAGCGGTTAATCTGGAGGCGCTGGGGGTGACGCCGCACCCGGAACAGGCCTTCCATACCCGCGTCCTCGAGGATCTGCGCGCCGATCTGGCGCAGGTCGGCGTCGGGGGGAATTTCGCGATTGTAGGGGCGTTCGAAGCGCGGGGTCCACTGGGGTTTGGCGCCGTCGGCAAAGAGGGTCCGGTGCTGGATGGCCAGCGAACTGAGCGCGTAGATTAGAAACCAGGGGATGAGCGCGAGGGCCAAGTAGAGGTGGGTGCGGCGATTGACGTGGTTGAAGGTCATCGGGGCATTCTCGGCTCAGATGGTGAAGAGCAAGAGGGCGAAGAGGCCCACGCCGCCGCCGATGCTGACGGCGCCCCAGCGACGGGTCACCTTGAGCTCCCACCACAGCCACAAGCCGGAGGCCACCCAGAAGATCATCGCCGCGATCACCAGGTCTACGGAAAAGGCCCAGGTGTTGTCGAGGGCGTAGTCGGACTGGTAGCCCTGGCGGACGTGCAGGCGCGCGAGGACATCGGGGATGCGGGGTTCCTGTCTTGCGATGACGACCCGCTTTTCGGCCGGGGCGTAGACGAGGCGCAGGGGGGTGACCGGATCCTGGCGCAGGATGGTGAGGGGCCCGTGGTCGGCCTTGCCGCGGACCTGGTGGCGGCCGTCGAGGTCCAGGTCGGAGAGAATCTGCCGGGCCATGGTCTGGGGCGTGGCATCGGCGGGGAAGGTCCGATCGTAGTGCAGCTCGCGCTCTTTTTTGAATGGGGGTCTTTCGCCGCCGTAGAGCCCGCGGACGAAGTGGTGATGGTTGAGGGCCATGGTGCTGAGGGCGTACTTGTGGGGGTAGGCTGTAAGGCGTCTATACGTCATTACAAATTCTACCTA
>JAYYUU010000165.1:0-16535 GCA_036343835.1 Candidatus Latescibacterota bacterium
AAAGTCGCTATCTGAGACTACCAGGCGATACAGTGAAAACACTGTTCAAGAACGAGTTAGTGCCACAACCTCATTATACAGATTGAGCCGCCTGCAACATATTGCGCTCCACCAGTACCTCGGCAATCTGCACCGCATTTAGCGCCGCCCCCTTGCGCAACTGATCGCCGCTGACCCACAGATCCAAGCCCGTTCCATCGGGGCGGGATATATCCTGGCGAATCCGCCCAACCAGCACTTCGTCGCGACCCGACGCTTCGATGGGCATTGGAAAATGGCTCTGCTCGGGCTCGTCGACGATCAGTACCCCC
Organism: Candidatus Latescibacterota bacterium; assembly: GCA_036343835.1. Taxonomy (GTDB): domain Bacteria; phylum Latescibacterota; class UBA2968; order UBA8231; family UBA8231. The sequence continues at coordinate 312 of JAYYUU010000165.1, forward strand.
GGGGCCTCAGCCAAAGTGTCCCGCGCCTCAGCCGCAGTAAAGGGCTCGGCAAATTCGAGGTTGATCGACTCCGAATGCGCCCGCATCACCGGCACGCGGATCGTCGTCGCCGTGACCTGGACTTGGTCGTCGTGGAACATCTTGTGGGTCTCGCGAATCATCTTCATCTCTTCTTCGCAATAACCCTCCGGCCCGATATCCGAGTTGTGCGAGAACAAATTAAAGGCGATTTGGTGGGGCAATTCCCGAGGGGCTGCCGCCTTCCCCGCCAAAATCTGCCGCGTCTGCTCCTCCAACTCCTCCATCGCGCGGGCACCGGCACCGCTTACCGCCTGATAGGTCGAGACCACGATCCGCTTGATCCGCTGCCGCTGATAGAGCGGCCAGACCACCACGTCCATAATAATCGTCGAACAGTTTGGATTGGCGATAATACCGCGATGCGCGTCGAGATCGCCGAGGTTGATCTCGGGGACCACCAGCGGCACTTGCGGATCCAGCCGGTACGCCGAGGTATTGTCGATGACCACCGCCCCAGCCGCAACTGCATGGGGGTTGAATTGCTTGCTCAAAGAACCGCCAGCCGAGGCCAGCACAATATCGATCCCGGCAAAGGAATCCTCTGCGAGTTCCCGCACTGCGATCTTCTTACCGTCGTATTCCAACTCGCGCCCCACCGACCGCGCCGAAGCCAATAGCCGCAACTCGCCCAGGGGAAAGTCGCGCTCGGCGAGAATCTCCATCATCACCTGCCCCACCGCTCCGGTGGCACCCATAATCGCTACATTGTAGTTATCTGTCACCTTGGATTACTTCTTCCCAATTAAATATTGCATTAACAGATGCCCATGGTCGACCTGCATGCTGCCGGCTGCCGCCGGGCGCTCCCCATAGGCCTGCAACCCATCGGGCTCGACACCGGTGCCCCAGAGCACAAAAGGCACCGGCTCCCTGCTATGGGTGCGCAGCGCGATGGGCGTGCGATGATCGGGGGCCATCAGCACCCGGCACTCGCCCAAATTCTCCAGCCCCTTGAGAATCGGCGCCACCACCCGGGCGTCGAAGTCCTCAATGGCCTGCACTTTGGTCTGGGGATCGCCATTGTGCCCGGCTTCGTCGGGAGCTTCGACGTGGACATAGACGAAGTCCGAACGCTCCAGGGTTGCGAGTGCGTGTGCGGCCTTGCCTTCGTAATTGGTGTCGAGATAACCCGTAATCCCCGGCACTTCGATCACTGCCAAACCCGCGCTCTTGCCGATTCCACGGACCAGATCCACCGCCGAGATCACCCCGCCCTGCAAGCCAAAGCGCTCGGCAAAGGTCGGCAAACTCAGCGCTCTGCCCGACCCCCAGAGCCAGATGGCATTGGCGGGACGCTCACCGCGGGCGATGCGGGCGGCATTGGCTGGAGCTTGCACCAGAATCGGTTCGGCGGCAGTCATCAGCGCGCGAATCTGCTCCTCGCCCGCACCGGAGGGCAAATGCGCCGCGACCGACTCGCCCATAATGTCGTGCGGCGGATAGGAGACCAGTTCCTCCGGGCCTTCGTCGTAAACCAATAGATGGCGATAGCCGACGCCGGGATAGAGGCGGATGTGATCCCGTCCCAATTCTGCGGCCAGGGCCGCGACCAGTTCACCGGCTTCTGCGCTTTCGATATGACCGGCGCTATAGTCGACGAGCGCGTCGCCCTCGCAGTAGATGAGATTCATGCGGAAGGCGACGCCATCGGGACCCAGATCGACCCCCATACTCGCCGCCTCTAAGGGCGAGCGGCCGGTGTAGTAGACCCGGCTGTCGTAGCCGAAGATCTCGAGATTGCCGACATCGCTGCCGGGAGGGCGCTCTGCGGGAATCATCTGCGCCAACCCACCGGCCCCTTCGCGGGCCAGGCGGTCCATCTGCGGGGTTGCGGCGGCTTCTAAAGGCGTCTGGCCATCGAGTTCGTCGAGCGGATAGTCGGCGGCCCCGTCGGGCACCAGTACCATGTACTTCAAAACTAGAGCTCCTCCATCCGAATCAACTTCACCCCACCCTGTACCGCCTCGAACGCGTCGATGGCACCCAAAGCCTTCTGCATCGCGGCTTCTTTAGCTTCGTGGGTGACGATCACCAGCGGCACCGAGCCACCCTCGAGGTCGCGCTCCTTCTGGATGACCGAGGCGATGCTGATCCGCTCTTCGGCCAAAATTCGCGCGAACCGTTCCAAAACCCCGGGCTGGTCGCGCACCAAGGCGCGGAGAAAATAGCGCATCTCAACGGCTTCGATCGAGGCGATGGCGACGGCCTCCTCGCCCAGGATCATATCGCCGATGGAGGTGCCGGCCCCAGCGACCTTGCGCTCGACCAGCTCGACCATATCGGCAACCACGGCGCTGGCGGTGGGCATCTGCCCGGCCCCGCGACCGGAAAAAACCTGCGGCCCGACCGCCGAGCCCTGGACCTGGATGGCATTGAATTCGTCGTGGATATTGGCCAGCAGCGAATCGGCGGGCACCATCGCCGGATGTACCCGCGCCTCGACGCTGCCATTTTGCTGCTTGGCAATGGCCAAGAGCTTTATCACATAGCCCAACTCGCGGGCGTATTCGATATCGCTCTTTTCAATTTGCTCGATCCCCTCGCAAAACACATCGCTGCCCGTAGCGGTGCTGTGAAAGGCGATGCGACAGAGAATCGCCAGCTTCTGTGCCGCATCCATCCCGCTGACATCCATCGTCGGATCAGGCTCGGCATAGCCCTGGTCCTGGGCGTCTTTGAGAATATCGGCATAGTCGCCCTCGCCACGGGTCATGCGGGTGAGGATATAGTTGGTGGTGCCATTGAGAATGCCGTAGAGCGATTCGATCCGATTGGCTACCAATCCGCTGCGCAAGGAACGAATAATGGGAATACCCCCGGCGACGCTGGCCTCGAACATCAGATCCGCGCCGTGCGCGAGCGCCAACTCGAATAGCTCTTCGCCGCACTCGGCGAGCATCGCCTTGTTGGCAGTCACCACGTCCTTGCCCTGTTTGAGCGCTGCACTGACCCACTCGAAGGCCGGAGCCGCCCCGGTCAACTCCACCACCAGTTGCACATTGGGATCGGCCACCACATCGAAGGCCGCTGCGGTCAATAGCGCTTGATCGACCGCGACCGCGCGCGACTTCGCCATCTCGCGGACGGCTATCCGCCGCAGGGCAAAATCCACGTGTTTGCGCCGTCGCATCGACGCCGGCGCGTCCTGCAACAACTCGACGACACCACTGCCAACGGTGCCCAGACCAATCAATCCAACCCCTATCGGTTCACTCATATCTTTGCGCCAATCCCTTGTTCCATAGCAATTTAGAGTTTTTAAATATAGATGGCTATCCACTTTTTTGGCAAGGGAATAGCCCGTCTGTAGGTTCCGCTGCGGCCATTGCCTATATTCGTTGATAAAATCTCGGCAAAGGAGCCCCATCCATGGACCTCGAATCCTTTAAAGCCAGCATCGCCAACGATGCCCTACCCCCCGCCACCAGCAACGCCTTGCAAGTCCTCTGGTACGACGCCAAAGGCCAATGGGATAAAGCCCACCAACTCGCCCAGCAAGAGCCCGATCCAATCGGAGCCTGGGTCCACGCCTATTTGCACCGCGTCGAGGGCGACGAAGGCAATGCCGGCTACTGGTACAATCGGGCGCAAAAAACCCACAGCAAAGCATCATTGGCAGCGGAGTGGGATGAAATCACCTCGGCGCTTTTGGCGGGCGACTAAGGATCAGTGGAGGCCTGCAATGCCTCTAGCTGGCGCTCGACCCGCACCCGGATCGCCGCAGCTAATTCGAGTCCCAGGGCGTGCTGATAGGCCTTGATCGCCCATTCGTTTTGTCCCAGTTGCAAATGGGTGGAGGCCAGGTTAATCCAGGCGTCGGCATATTCGGGATCGATGGCCAACGCCGCTTTATAGGCTGCACTTGCGCGTTGATAATGCTCCTGGTCAAAATAGAGACCACCCAGATTAAAATGAACTTGCAGCTGGCGCGGATTGCGCATAAGCGCCTTGCGATACATGTTTTCGGCCTCCAGCACCTCGCCCTTTCCGTAATATAGATAACCCAGATTGTGATAATACTCGCCATTCTCGGGTGCGAGTGCGATAGCTTTTTTGTACGCCGCCATCGCCTCGTCCAATTTCCCCACCTGCTCCATCGCCTGGGCTAATAGCGCCTGGAGGCGCCCCGTCTCCGGCTCTAGCGCGCTGGCCCTTTCGAGCGCGGCGATGGCCTCTACCGCCCGACCATAGCGCAAATAGGCACGGCCGATATTGGCAAAGGCCGTCGCGCTTTCGGGATCGAGCCGGGCGGCCTGGCGAAAAGACTCCAGCGCATCTCGCACCCCACCCAGTTCCAATAGCGCCGTACCCCGTCCATTGTGGGCGATGGCATTATCCGCATGTCCCAGCGCGCGGTCAAAATGGCCTTTCGCGTCCTCCCAATTGCGTCGCTTAAGGGCTTCGGCCCCGAGTCGCTGCCAGATTTCCACCTCGTCCTTATCCGCCCGACGATAGGAGGCGATCGCCTCCTCCTCGCGCCCCATAGCCGCCAGCACATCGCCCCGCAGCAGCAAAAACAACCGGTCTTGCGGCCAGCGCGAGAGCGCCTCCGTCAGCACCTCCACCGCCGACTGCAGTAGATCTTCGGCTCGACAGGCCTTGACCAGCCCCTTGTAGGCTTCGCGCAGCGCGGGATCGGCATCGAGCGCCCGGCGGAAAAAGCTCCGCGCCGAATCCGCCCGACCCGCTGCGAGAAAGGTGTGGCCGATATTGTGATAAATCGAGGCGTGCTCCTGGACGGCCAGAGCCCGCCGATAGGTTGCGAGCGCCTGCTGCCAGAGCCCCTGTTCCTGATAGCTATTGCCCAAATTGTTGAGGGCCGGCAACATCTCGGGTCTGATCTCCAGCGCGCGGCGAAAATGCGCGACCGCCAACTCCAGGCGTTCTTCGCGCATATACGCCGTGCCGATATTGTAGTGGGCCCGCTCGAGTCCGGGGTCGATCTCCAGCGCCCGATGACTGGCCGCAATCGCCGCAGCTAGCTGCCCCTTTTCCAATAGCGCCTTGCCCAAATTGACATGTGGTCGCCCCATCAGCGGGCCCTTGGCCACCGCATCGCGCCACAGCGCCTCCTCGTCGCGCCATATTTCGTTGCGCTGGACCGAAAGTCCCATCAACACCACAAGCCCCACCCACCCACCAGACCCCAGACGCCCCCGATCCAGCAAAGCGGCCAGCCCCAACGCCCAACCCACCATCGGCAAATAGAGGCGATGCTCATTGACCAGGATGTGCAATGGAACCAGCGACGAAGGCAATAGCCCAATGGCGAACCAACCCGCACCTAAGACCACCAGCGCGCGCTGGCGAGCCATAAAACACAACCCCACCAGGGAGACCAGCATCAGCGCGGCCAATAATACGGGCGCGGAAAAAAAACTGCTGGATACCGCAAACTGGGGCTCAACGCTCAACCCCACGGGTAGGGCTACTTTCCAAATGTAGAACGCCCCGGCTTTGAGTTGGGTCGCCCACTGTGCCACCGGTCCTCGCACCGGTTCGAGCAGCGCCTTGCCAATAATCGCCCTCGTGCCCAGCACGTAGAGCATAGCGATAGCTACCAAGGCACCCAACCACCCCCGCCGCCAGCGACCGACAAGCCCCATATACATCCCCGCCAGCAAGGGGAAGACGATGGCGATCGACTTGGCCAATAGCGCTCCGCAATACGTTGCGGCCACCAGCGGCCAATCGCGTTGCGCCCTCCCCCCCAGCGCCGAACCCAGCCCCTTGCACGCCAGCAACAAAAAAAAGGTCGCCAATAGCGAGGACCGGCTGCTGACATAGTTGACGGACTCGCTGACGACCGGATGCACCGCAAAAATCAGCCCGGCAACCAGCGCCACCCGCCGCGAGGCACCCAGACCGGGGGCCAGCCACCACAAGAGCGCGGCATTGGCCAGGTGCAGTAGCAGATTTACCAAATGCCAGCCCAGCGGTGCATAACCCGCGATGGCGTAGTTTACAGCATAGGTCGCCAACAACAAAGGCCGGTACATCCGCGCTTCCGGCATACCTGAAAAAGCACCGGGATCGACGAAGAAACGCGGCACATTGGCCAACGAGCGCAGATGGGGGTTTTCGCGAATCGAGTGATCGTCGTCGTAGTGGAAACCATGACCCAGGACATTGTGGAACGCGAGTAAACCGCAACCTAAAATCAGCGCCAAAGCCCAGCCGCGATTAGCAACAATGCGATCCATACTTCAGCGCCCCGTCCGGGTTAGAGCCGCAAAAGTCTGCGCCAGTTCCGCGCGATCCCGCGGATTGGTCCAGATCAGCACCCCCATCAGCACCGCAAAACACCAACCTCCCACCGCCAACTCCAATAGCTCGCCGCCCAGGCCCACAGTAAGCCAGCGACTGGCCACCGCCGCACCACAGGCCCCGACGCCGACTCGCACCAGCTGTCCACAGGGCAAGAGACGCCGCAGCCCCCAGCGCAAATGCCAAGCGATCGCCGCCAGCAGAAAGACCACCTGGAGATAGGTCGAAAAAACCGTGGCGACCGCCGGCCCCAGGAATGCCCACTCGGGTCGGGCCGCGAGAAAGTAATTCACCAGCGCCAGACTCAAGGCCAAATTACACCCCAGATCGCCGAGGCTACCCCACAATGCCCAGCGGGCTTTGCCCATGCCGACCAGCAGCGGATTGTACACAGCACAACGCAATGGCAAAACCAATATGTAGAGGCGAAAGACCCAGACCGAGCGCACATATTCGGGAAACATCCAACCGATAAGCGGCTCGGCAAAGACGAGCAGGAAAGCCGCAAGCGGCAAGACCATCAGCGCCAGGCGAGAAACAGCGCGTTGCCACAGCGCGTGGATATCGTCCAGGCGTCCGTCCTGGAACAAGCTGCTAATTTCTGGGACCAGCACTGCTACCACTGCCGCCAAAAGCAGGCTGACCGGCACTTCGATGGCGCCAAAGTGATATTCGGCGAAGATACCGCCGGCGGCAAAGAAATACATCACCACAAAGCGGTCGACATAGCGCGAGAGGCTACCCACGGCGTCGTTAAAGCCGATCGGACGGGTATACTCCATCATCTCGCCGAAGCGATCCCGAGTCCACCAGCCAATCCCGCCACCAAGCGCCCGATACACCAACCAACCCGCGACCAACAACCGCACCATACCCAAACTGGAAAAAAGCGCCAGGACATCAGTGGGCGCCCAACCGAGATACAACGCCGCCCAGGCCCCCGCCACCAGCCCCATGCCCATTGCCAGTTGCAGTCCCGCCGACCAGGTCTCGCGCCCGGAAGCCACCAGCGCCGAGTCGGCGAATCCCCCGGCGACCAGTGAAAATATATAGGGTAAAAAGGGCCACAGGTACAGGCCAATCGCCCCGCCCTGCGCTGAATCGTCCTCCAGCCAGCCCGAAAGCTCGGGCCCCCACAGATAGAGAACGCCGACCAGGACCACCCCCGAGGCGAGCAGACAGAGCGCGGCCTGTCCGACGAGCGCGCGCTGATTTTGCCGCCGCGGGAAGAAGTAGAGCAAGCTGGTGGGGAGCCCCAAGAGAAAAATGGGAATGAGCGCGTTGCCCAATACCCAGACCGCCGAGAAAATCCCGCACTCGGCCTGGGTCCAGGCGCGGGCGACCAGCACATTGACCGCGATGATGCTCGATGTATTGGCAGCCCGTCCCGCCGCGACGATGCCGATCTTGCGGGTCAGTCCACCACCGGCTCCCATACTCAGTCGCCGCTGCTGCCCAACATGCACAGAAAGGCCGGCTTGGATACGACCTTATTCACTAGCACATCGATTGCGCGCCAGACCGCATAGGGCCAGCGGACGCTTAAACGCGGAAACCCACCCAGTTCCAACAGCTTGTTGGTCATCAAGCGCACCTGGCGTATTTGCAGGCCCTGGCGCTGGAAGTGAGCGGCGAGTATCGCTTCGTCAAAGCGGTGCAGGTGCGCGTCGGCCGGCGTACGCTGGTTGCAGTGGATGCAGAGATGCTCGACGATCGTCTCGCGATAGGGCACGCTCACCAACAACCGCCCCCCCGCGCGCAATACTCGCCGCGCCTCGGCAAATGCTGCATCTATATCCTCAAGATGCTCGACGACTTCGGAAAGCACCACCGCGTCAAAGCTCGCAGCGGCAAAGGGCAAATAGTAGAGATCGCCGACCTGGTAGTCGGCAGCTTGCGGGAAGCGCAACTTGGCACCGGCCACCCCGCTAAAACCGATATCCATGGCGCAGACTATGGCCCCTTGGCGCTGGCAGTAATCGCCCAACCAACCCGATCCACAGCCGATGTCTAGTAGGCGCTCTCCGCGCCGCAAGTCGAGGACCCGCACCAGGGTCTGCAAACGCCGATATTCGGAAGCTCGACGCACCGGATCCAAGGACGCTGGATCGACAATTTCCTCGGCATCGGCCTGATAATGGGCCTTGTAGTCGACCAGCCGACTCTTTGCAGATTGGATATTTGCACTCATCGAGGAGGTGTAGCTTGACAGGGGCGGCACGGGACCGTATAACATGCTCGGTCGCAATCAGGGGCATAAAAACGCCCGTCCGGCCACGGCGCGGACAGGAGCTGATAGGTAGTCGCTGTATCCGGATTCACACTCCGGCGCTCTCTTCGGCCCCCGCTTCCATCAGTTGTACGCGTTCCTCGGCCGCGAAATCGTCCACCGGTTGCCGGAGCGTTTCTTCGTAGATGCGCACGACATCGCCCAGGTTGGTGAGCAAATTCTCCTTCTTCTCAACCTTGAGCTTGAGCGCTTCCATCTGCTCTTCGCTATCGGCGAGCTTGAGCCGCAAGTCGTCGATTTCCGGCTGTATGGCTTCTAGTTTGGCCTTCAAGCTGCGCAGGCTCACCGAAGTGATAACCTTAGTCAACAACACGCACAAAAGAGCCAGAATGGATATCCAGACCATAAGGTTACAGCAGGGTTATTGGGCCAATCGCAATTACTCTAAGCTAGCGAAAATATAATGTATAATGCATTTTAAAGTCAACCATTCATCACCATATACCCAATTGCAAGGAGCATCCCATGACGGTCAAAATCGGCTTTGTCGGCACGGGCGGCATCGCCAATCACCACATGCGCACCCTCGCCGAGATCCCCGTAGCCGAGATGGTGGCCTGCTGCGACATCGTCGAGGAAAAAGCCCTACAAGCGGCGACGACCTACGGGGGTAAAGCCTATGGCCAATACGAGAATATGTACGATAATGAATCCCTAGATGCCGTCTATATCTGCCTGCCGCCCTTTGCCCATCAGCAGCAGGAGCTGGCGGCAATCGAGCGCGGATTGCCCATTTTTGTCGAAAAACCCGTGGCGACTTCAATGGAGAAAGCGCGAGAGATAGCAAGCGCGCTCCGCACCAAAAACTTAGTCAGCGCCGTGGGCTATCACTGGCGCTATATGGATACGACCGAAAAGGCCATCGAGCGCATCGCCGACCAACCGGTGGGTTTTGCCCTTGGCGCCTGGATGGGCGGGATGCCCGGGGTTCCCTGGTGGCGAGTCCTCGCAGAGAGCGGCGGGCAGATGGTCGAACAGACCACGCATATCTTCGACTTGGCCCGCCACCTACTCGGCGAGGTCGAAGCGATCCACGCCATGGGGCGCACCGGTCTGATGGAGGATGTGGAAAACTACGACATCCACGACGCCTCGGTCACCAATCTGCGCTTCCAAAATGGCGCGGTGGCCAGCATTACCTCGGCCTGTATGCTCTCGGCTGGCAGCCACGTGGGCCTGGACCTCTATCAAAAAGACCAGGTCCTGCGCATCCTCCACCGCAGCCTGACCATCGACAACGCCGACGGCCAAGAAGTTCACGAGTTGGGCAACAATCCCACCCAAGCGGAGGATCGCACCTTCCTCCAGGCCGTGCAATCGGGCGATCCCTCGGCCATCCGCTGCGACTATGCCGAGGCCGTCAAAACCCTGGAGCTCACTCTGGCCGCGACCCAGTCCGCCAGCGAGGGGCGCGTCGTCGCGCTCTGAGGAAAAAACGAGCTAGCGCGGGCGACAAGGGAGAAAAAAAAGTCGCAGCGAGACCCGATTGGCCTCGCTGCGACTTTTTTGCACTAACGGCCTAAGTCACTGTCGCATAGTGTAATACACAAAATAACACTCATCAAAACACCTTTGGCACACCCCTTGCTAAAGAAAGGGTAGCTCTGAGTGTTACCCGCTCGGCGCCCTTCTTAGACCTTCGGGAATGAGGAGGGCGCCACTTTTTTATTCGTCTTCGATTAGATCGAAATCGTGGATGTCTTCCCCGGCTTTGGCCGAGAGAATATCCAGCGCCGCGCAAGCTCCATCGCCGGCGGAAATGATCGCCTGGATCTTCTTTAAGCGGGTGCTCCAGCCAATGACGTAGAGCCCGTCGACTGCGGTGCGGCCATTGCGATCAGCCGCCAGGCCAGCGGCTTCTTTCGCCACGCCTAAAGCCTCGGCCAGCGGATTGGCCGGCCCGGTGGCCAGGATCAGATATTGCGACTGATGGCTCTGACCGTCGGCGGTTTTAACCTCGAAGCCGCCATCCCCCTTTTCGGCACTGCTGACTTCGACGTCCTGAATCTCCCCGCCAAAGCCCTGCACCTGTCCACGGCTGATCTTCTGAAACTCGGGGCCCGATATTTTGGGTATCCCCAGATAGTTGTAGAGCCGCGCCTTGTGCATCAGCGTCCCGTCCTGACCGAAGACGGTGACGCTCATTTCATTTTTGGCCAGAAAGAGCGCCGCGCTCAATCCACCTGGCCCATCACCTACTACGATTACATCCGGCATCGCCTACTCCTTTCGGTCCTTATTTTATTGGGGCGAAAAATAGACCCCCCCCGCTTTGTCTGTCAACCTGGTGCCGATCTACTCGGGTCGCCACGGCTCGATGGCCGCACCCCTCGGACGCCCGGTTTCGGGCCGAATCGGCGACGTCTCATATGAAGTATAGGCCACGTCCAGATGCGGCGTCTCCAACCGCACGTGGCCGCGATAACGCGAGTCCATAAGCGCTTCGAGCGCCCCACTCACCAAAAGCGTCCGCTCCACCGGATACTGCGGCTTATCCGTCAGCAACATCGCCTGGATATTCAACCCCAGATAGCTGAAGTGCGGATGGGGATCACCATGGAGATAAAACTCGCAGGCCTGCGGCTGGCCCGCTATGGTTGCGGCATAGCCCCAGCTTTGCATCCCGCCCTGGAAGCCATTGGCCATCAAGGTCGCCGCCTGCAAGCCATCGGCATATTCCAGCAGAAAAACCGCCGGCTCTTTGCATAACTCCTCCAATGGCCCTTCCTCAACCGATTCGACCTGTTCCAGCGCCAACGCCCCCAGGGCGCCCGACCAACGCCCCGCATCCCTGGCCGCCCACACCGCCGCGCCCTCCAGGCATTGCACCGCCGCGATCCCCGTCTCGCCTCCCTTGCGCCTTTCGACCATGCACTGCAGTGTCTCGAGCGCGTGGAATCCATAGGAGTCGAGCCCGCCATAGGCCACCGACAGGGCCTCTTCAATCGGAGTCTCCAGCCCGTGTTCGAGCCAGGGCTGGCGATAGGTCACCGGCAGCGAGGAGCCGGCCATAAAGGGCACGTCCAGTTCGCGGGCTCGATCGCACATCCACTTGGCCTGCTGAATGCTCAACGACAAATGCTTGTCGGTAAAGCCCGGCACCGCGCGGCCCGAAGTGGCGAAGACGCCGCAGGCTTGTTCAAAGAAATAGCGCCGCGGATAGAGGTGTTGCTCCTTCTCGTTCCAGGCGTAATCGCCGTGCTCGCCGATGATCAACACTCCGTCTACCGCCAATTCTTTGCCGCCCAGACACAGGGCGGAGGGAATGCTGTAGTACATCTCCACGCCGCATTCCCGCGCCAGATCCAACCCCACGTCTCGCTCGTGCTGCTGATCCATATACATCGAAACGATGTCCACCTGGGGTGGCTGGAGTTCCCCATCGGTGGGGAAACCCTTGAGGAATTTGCTGATAATGACATCGGCGTGCGAGAATGGATAGTAGGTCGTGGCGATGGCGGCGATTTTTTTGCGCTCGGGCATAAGCTATAACTCCTGGTGTAGACGATTGATCAATTTAGCCCCTGGCCCCATGACCAGCAAGCAGTAAATGCTTGACCTGGGAGGGGTCTATATGCCATTATTAACGAATATTTAATACTATATCTGGAAAGGCCTTTACGTGGATTCTCCCACCAGCGAAGAACTCGTTGCGCGCTGGCAACACCAGCCGGCGCCGCTCTTGCCCCTCTTACACGCCTTCCACGATCGCGATGGCTATTTGTCTGCAGATGCCATTGACGCCGTAGCGACGGGCCTAAAAATCCCCATAGCCGAGCTCTTCGCCACGATCACCTTTTATCACCACTTCGCCCGCCAAACCCCCGGCCAGAGCGCCCCGCGCGTCTGCACCGGCCCGATCTGCGCGCTCCGGGGTGCCCACGCGCTATGCGAGACTCTCGACGGCGCTACTGAAATGCCCTGCGCCGGCCGCTGCGACGAACCCATTCCCGTTATCAAAGGCCACGCAGTGCTGCTCGGAACGACACCCGAAGACCTGACGCCAACGCCCTCACCCCTACCAGTGCCCAATCCCAGCGGCTACGAGGAATGCGTCTTCGCCGATATCCGCGCCGAAGGCCGCGCCACGCTTGTGGGTTATCGCCAGAGCGGCGGCTACGAAGCGCTGAAAAAAGCCGTAGCCATGCCCTCTGCCCAACTCGTCGAACTCATCGTCGACAGCCAACTGGCGGGCCGGGGTGGCGCCGGTTTTCCCACCGGGCAAAAGTGGCGGGCCGTAGCCGAAGCACCCGGCACCCCCAAAACCGTCGTCTGCAACGCCGACGAAGGCGAGCCGGGTTGCTTTAAGGACCGCGCCGTCCTCGAACACGATCCACACGCCCTATTAGAGGGCATTCTACTCGCCGCCTACGCCACCGGAGCAACCCGCGCCTTTATCTACCTCCGCTACGAATACCCCGAAATCTGCGAGCTATTGGCAAACGCCATCGCCGAAGCCCGCGCCACCAACCTCATCGGCCCGCAGATCCTCGGCAGCGACTTCTCTTGCGAACTCTATATTCGCCGCGGTGCAGGGGCCTATATCTGCGGCGAAGAAGGCTCTTTGCTCAATAGCCTCGAAGGCAAACACCCCTATCCGCGCAACCGTCCGCCTTACCCCGTTACCCACGGCTTCGAAAACCTGCCCACCGCCGTCAACAATGTCGAGACCCTGGCCTCAGTGCCCCAGATCGTGCGCCGCGGCGCCGAGTGGTATCGCTCCTTGGGACTCGATGGCCACCCCGGCACCAAGGTCATCAGCCTCTCCGGCGACATCCAGCGCCCGGGTAACTACGAAGTCCCCTTCGGCCTGCCGCTCAACACCCTGCTTCGCGATTGGGCAGGCGGTCCAGCCGCGAGTCGTCAAATCCAGGCCGTCACCATGGCCGGTCTATCAGGTGGCTTTCTCGCCGGCGCCGATCTCGACGCTACCCTCGACGAGCCCTCGATCCGCGAGCGGGGTTCAATGCTGGGGGCCGGCGGCATCATGGTCTTTGACGACAGCCGCGATATCGTCGATGTCGCCCGCCAGGCGATGGCCTTTTTCGCCGAGGAATCCTGCGGCAAGTGCTTCCCCTGCCGCATTGGCACCCAGCGGTTGGAAGAAAGGCTCTCCGGCGGTGGTCCCTCTGACCTTAAGACGTGGCAGACCGAAGTAACCGATATGGGCGCGGCGATGAAGGCCACCAGCGCCTGCGGCCTCGGCATGGCCGCCCCCTTTATCACCGACAGTCTACTCAAATACTTCCCGGACCAGGTCGCAAAACGTGTCCAATACACAAGAAAGATCTGATCATGAGCACCAACGGAAACACGCTCACCCTGACCCTCGACGGCAAGGAAGCCCACTTCAGCGAGGGGGAGACGCTCTACGAGATCGCCGAGCGCGACCACAAGGACATCCCCACCCTCTGCTACGACCCGCGACTCGAGCCCTTCGGCGCCTGCCGTCTTTGTATCGTCGAAATCAAGGGGGTGCGCAATCCGGTGGCGTCCTGCACGACGAAGGCTGCCCCCGGGATGGTCGTCAACACTGCGACCGCCCCGATAGAGCAACATCGCAAAACCCTACTCGAAATGGTCGTCTCCGAAAACCGCGAAGTCGAGGTCGACCCCTTACGTGGGTATGCCTCGCAGGAACTCACTACTTTAGCCGACCGCTACCAGGCGCACAGCGGCCGCTTCCAGGGCGCGCAATCGGGCCAGGCTCACCCCACAGACGACAATCCCTTTATCCTCCGCGACTACGACCTCTGCATCTCCTGCAATCGCTGCGTCAGAGTCTGTGCCGAGCAGGAGGGCGACCACGCCATCGCCGCGATGGGGCGCGGCTTTCACAAGCAAATCACCACCGAATTCAATGGTCTGCTCAAGGACTCGTCCTGCACCTTCTGCGGCCAATGCGTCCAGACCTGCCCCACCGGCGCCCTGGCCGACAAAAAGGCCTTGCGCGCTGCCGACACACCCGGCGCACTCGCAAAGACCCGCTCGGTCTGCCCCTACTGCGGCGTCGGCTGCTCGGTAGATTTGCTGTCCAAAGGCGCCCAACTCGTCGGCATCCAACCGGCGATGGACGGCCCCGCCAACGAGGGTGCGCTCTGCGTCAAGGGCCAGTTCGCCTTCGACTTCGTCCAGCACCGCGACCGGCTAAAAATGCCCCTGGTCCGCGGTGCAGACGGCGAGTTGCACGAAACCGACTGGGACCGCGCGCTCGACCGCGCCGCCGCAGGCTTCGCCAAAGTACTCGAAAAACACGGTCGCTACGCCATCTACGGCATCGCCTCGGGCCGCACGCCGTCGGAAGCCAATTACACCATGCAGCAATTTATTAGGCGGGGCTACGGCACCCACTATATCGACAACTGCAGCCGTGCCTGACACGCGCCGACGGTTGCCGGTCTGGCAGCCTCCATCGGCCGCGGCGCCATGTCGAATCCCTTAGCCGACATGGACAAACCCGATCTGATCTTCTGCATCGGGACCAATATGACCGAGTGCCACCCCGTGGCGGCGACCCGAATTAAAAAGGCGCTCAAACGGGGCGCCAAAATGATCGTCGCCGACCCGCGCAAGATCGCGCTGGCCGAGATGGCCGATCTCTATCTGCCAATCCGCGTCGGCTCGGATGTGGCCTTGCTCTTGGCGATGGCCCACGTGATCGTCCGCGACGACCTCATAGATCGCACCTTTATAGAAGCGCGCACCGCCGACTTCGAACAGTTTCTCGAACACGTCGTCGAATTCACCCCCGAATGGGCCTCGACCATTACGGAAGTCCCCGCCGCCGATATCGAAAAGGCCGCCCGTCTCTACGGCTCGACCGACAAGGGCGCCATCTACTACACCTTGGGGATCACCGAACACATCTGCGGCGTCGACAATGTTCAGAGCCTGTGCAACCTGGCGCTGATGACCGGCAATATTGGCCGCGAAGGCACTGGCATCAACCCCATGCGCGGCCAGAACAATATCCAGGGCGCCGGCGATGTCGGAGCCATTCCCTCCAACTACCCCGGTTTCCAGCCGGTAGACGACCCCGCCAACAAGGCCAAATTCGAAGCGTTCTACGGCCGGAAAATGGACCCCGAAAAGGGGATCACCAAGGTCAAAGCTCTCAATCTCTGCGGCACGGAAATCTTCGCCATGCTCATCGACGGCGAAAACACCATCGTCTCCGACCCCGACCGCAAGCACTGCCAACGCGCTTTGGAAAGCCTCGACCACCTGGTCGTCATCGACATCTTCCTCAGCGAAACCGCCGCGATGGCCGACGTGGTCTTCCCCGCTAGCGCCTTCGCCGAAACCGACGGCGTCTGCACCAACACCGAGCGCCGGGTCCAGCGTCTGCGGCAAGCCGTCCCCCCGCCCGGCGAGGCCAAAGCCGACTGGTGGATCATCTGCCAACTGGCCAAACGGCTCGGCTTCGAGGGCTTCGACTACCAGTCGGCCAAAGAAATCTTCAACGAGCTTTGCGGCCTCTCGCCAATCTACGCCGGCCTCGACTGGGACCGCATAGAAAACAGCGAGTATCAATGGCCCGTACCCGAAAAGGACCATCCGGGCACTCCCATACTACACCAAGACGA
>JAYYUU010000166.1:0-6283 GCA_036343835.1 Candidatus Latescibacterota bacterium
GCCGCGCAAATCCTGGCCGCCTTTGGGGTCGACTACAAGACGGCGATGGAAGAGACGCTGGCGGTGCTCGAAGGCAAGACCACCGGCCGCAAGGAAAAGGGCAAAAAAAGCAAGACGCCCTTCCTCGACCATTTTGGTCGCGATCTGACCCAGATGGCGCGCGAGGGCAAGCTCGATCCGGTGATCGGCCGCCAGAAGGAAATCGAGCGCGTCACCCAGGTGCTCAGTCGTCGCAAAAAGAACAATCCCATCCTCATCGGCGATCCCGGCGTCGGCAAGACCGCCATCGTCGAAGGGCTGGCCCAGCGCATCATCGAAAAGCGCGTTCCCCAGATCCTCCTCGACAAGCGCCTGGTGACGCTCGATATGGGTGGTGTGGTCGCCGGCACCAAATACCGCGGCCAATTCGAAGAGCGCATCAAGGCAGTGATGAACGAGCTGCAGCAGAACACCGACGTCATCATTTTCATTGATGAACTGCACACGATTGTCGGCGCTGGTAGCGCCGAGGGCACGCTCGACGCCTCCAATATGTTTAAACCCGCCCTGGCGCGCGGCGAGTTGCAGTGCATCGGCGCCACCACCATCGACGAGTATCGCAAGCATATCGAAAAGGACGGCGCGCTCGAGCGGCGTTTCCAGACCATTATGGTCGAGCCGCCCTCGGTAGAAGACACCGTCGAGATTCTCAAGGGACTGCGTTCGAGCTACGAGAGCCACCACCACGTCGAGTTCTCCGACGATGTCGTCGCCTACGCAGTGCGCCAGGCCGATCGCTATATCAGCGACCGCTACCTGCCCGACAAGGCC
Source organism: Candidatus Latescibacterota bacterium (assembly GCA_036343835.1). Lineage (GTDB taxonomy): Bacteria > Latescibacterota > UBA2968 > UBA8231 > UBA8231. Next base: position 811 of record JAYYUU010000166.1, read on the forward strand.
ATTGACGTGATCGACGAGACTGGCTCGCGGGTCCATCTGGCCCGGCTGAGCCCGCCCGAGGAGATCGGGCAGTTAGAGGCCGAGATTCAGGAGATCAACCGCGAGAAGAACGAGGCGGCCGAACGCCAGGACTTCGAAGAAGCCGTGGTGCTGCGCGATAAGGCGCTCAATCTGGGCGAAGAGTTACAAAAAAATCGCCAGGAGTGGGAGGAGGAGGTCCGCGACGATATCGTCGCGGTCACCTCCGACGATATCGCCGAGGTCATCGCCAGCATGACCGGCATTCCGATCTCGCGGCTGGCCAAGACGGAGACTGAGCGCCTGCTGGCGATGGAAGACGAACTCAAGAAGAACATCGTCGGCCAGCAGCAGGCCGTCACCGCGATCTCGCGGGCGATCCGTCGCAGTCGCGCCGGTCTGCAAGATCCCAAACGGCCCATTGGCTCGTTTATCTTCCTCGGCCCCACCGGCGTTGGCAAGACCGAGTTGGCCAAGCGCTTGGCCGAGTTTCTCTTCGACGACGCCGAGGCGCTGATCTCGGTCGACATGTCCGAGTACATGGAGAAATTCGCCGTCTCGCGCCTGATTGGAGCGCCTCCGGGCTACGTCGGTTTTGACGAGGGCGGCCAGCTCACCGAGCGCGTTCGCCGCCGGCCCTATTCGGTGATCCTGCTCGACGAGATCGAGAAGGCCCATCCCGATGTCTTCAATATCCTTTTGCAGATCCTCGACGAAGGCCGGCTCACCGACAGCACCGGCCGCAAAGTCGATTTTCGCAACATCGTCCTGATCATGACCTCCAATGCGGGCAGCCGCGAGGTGGGCACCGGCGGTGTGCTGGGCTTTCAAAAGTCCGATTCCGACTCGATGCACGCGCTGATGGAGGGCAAGATCAACGACGCGCTAAAAAAGACCTTCAACCCCGAGTTTCTCAACCGCGTCGACGACGCGATCATTTTCCACGCGCTGGACAGAGACCACATTGCGGCGATCATCGACATCCGCCTGGAGGAGTTCAAAGCCCGTTTGGAACTACAGGAGATCCAGGTACGGGTCACGCCCGGGGCCAAAAACCTGATTGCCGACAAGGGTTTCGATCAGACCTACGGCGCGCGCTACTTGGAGCGCGCGATCCAGAAGATGCTCGAGGATCCGCTGGCCGAGGAGATTCTCCATGGCCATTTTGGCGAGGGTAGCCGCATCCGCGTCACCAAGAAGGGCGAGGAGTTGGTCTTTGACGATGAGCGCGATCCGGACGAGGCGGTGGAGGAGAAGAAACGGGAAACTACGGGCTGAGGTCGGGCGTCGCATTTAAGATGTGTAAAATATGTTAGCCGCTTTACCGCTTTATCCAGCGGTGAAGCGGCTTTTCAATGGGGTGACTTTGCTGCTGGCGATCCGTCAGGGATAATCCCCTTCGCTCATTCTCGCCTCACATCCTGTGAGGCTCCGAGGACTATTCCCCTACGCCGCGGTCCTGCGGCTACGGGGAATAGCAATCCGCTCACGGGGGTCACCCCTGACGGATCTCGGCGATTGAGCTAATAACGCTTAGCTCTTGTCGAGGTCGTAGATCATGAGAAATCTTCGGAATATTCTTTATGCGATTGCTTCTATTGGACTGATGGCCCATGCCGGCGAGGCCCAGAAGGTCGTCGAGATCGAGGTGCAGGAGGACTTGCGCAAGGTGGCCAAGTCGCTGATCCTGACCACGGTGGGGCTGGAGCCGGGGGTCGAGTTGTCACAGGAGAATGTTCAGCAGGCGGTGCGCGATCTGCAGGGGCTCAATGTCTTTGAGGATATTCAGATCTGGGGTGATCCAGGGCCCGAGGGGATTCGGCTGATCATCATGGTCGAGGAGTATCCGGCGCTGGAGGGATTGCGGTTTAAGGGGCAGAAGAATCTCAAAGAGAAGGACATGAAGGAGGCCCTGGGGCTGGTCACTGGCCAGGTCATCGCGCCCAAGGACGTGGTGCGGGGCGAGCAGAAGATTCTCAATCTCTATCGCGAGAAGGGGTATTTGCGCGCCGAGGTCAAAGGCCAGACCTTTGCGGGCGAGGAACAGGGCAAGATTTTCGTCCAATACGATATCGCAGAAGGGGCCAAGGTCCAGATTAAGCAGATTCGCCTGGTGCAGCGCCGCGCCGATGGCACGGTGGTGGACAGCCGCGAATTGTCGCCGCGCAACCCCCGGCGTCCGCAACAGTGGGACGGTCTGGGTCCCGAGCCGCGTCGGCTGATCGGGCTGATGGAGACCAAGGAAAAACACTGGTGGCGCAAGGGCGAGTTCAGCGGTGACGCCTACGACGAAGACAAACAGAAGATGCTGGCATATTATCGCAGTCTGGGTTTCCAGCAGGCGGCGATCTCGCGCGATAGCGTCTACTACGACTCGACGCGGCGGCATCTCTTTATCGAGGTGGAGATCGACGAGGGACGGCAGTACCGGCTGGGCGCCGTCGCCTGGGATGGCAATGCGATCTTCGGGTCTGACGAATTGGTCGATAAGCTGGAGCTCAAGGAGGGGATGATCTACGGTCGCTCGGGGTTGGAGCTGGCGGATATGGCGCGCTTCACCTACTACGAGAAGGGCTATCTGGACACGCGGGTGGTAGCGCAGGAAACGATTCGCGGCGACTCGATCGACGTGTCGTTCCAGATTTTCGAAGGCCAGTCGTGGACCATCCGCAAGGTTGAGATAGCCGGCAATACCAAGACGCGGGAGAAGGTGATTCGGCGCGAAATCGAACTGCGGCCGGGCGATATCTACCAGCAAAACCTGGTGCAGGAAAGCCAGCGGCGAATCTTCCTGTTGAATTTCTTCAAAGACGTGCAGATCCAGCCCGAATACAGCCCGATCGAAGACGAGCGCTTGGTCGATTTGACCTTCAATGTCGAGGAGCGCCCGACCGGCCAGGCGTCGATGGGGGCGGGCTATTCGGATCGCGACAAGCTGGTGGGGCAGATCGGCCTGCGGATCCCCAATTTTCGCGGCATGGGGCAGAACCTCGATTTTAGCTGGGAGTTCGGCACCCGGCGCGAGCAGTTTCTGGTCGGCTTTACCGAGCCCTGGCTCTTCGATACCCCGACCAGCCTGTCGGTGCGGGTCTATACTCTCAACCACCAGTATTTTGATTTCTACGACTCGAAGCGCAATTCGATCAGTGTGCGCGTGGGGCGGCGGCTGAAGAAACCGGCTTATTCCAGCCTCTCGCTCGGCTACCGCCTAGAGAGCCAGAGTTATTCCGATTTCGGCGACAGCTTTAATAATCTGCAGGCCGCCGATTCTATCTATGGCAGCCGTTACGAAGAGCGACTCACCAGCAGCTTCGAGCTCATTTATTCGCGCGATACCCGCGACCAGGCACAGTTTCCGACCAAGGGCACCCTCTTTAGCTACACTCCGGAGATCGCCTCGTCGATCGTCGCCGGCGATGTGGATTTCCACAAGCACCAGGTCAACTTTAACTACTACCGGCCGAGCTGGTGGAAATTTGTCTGGAGTCTGGAGACCAAGGTGGCGGTCGTCGACGGCTTTTCCGACGCCGATGATCGCAATCTTTCGATCTGGCAGCGATTCTCCCCGGGCGGCGTCGATTACTGGGACGGCCAGGTCAGGGGCTATCCCGACCGCTCGTTGGGTCCCCGCACGTCGTCGGGTATTCCCGTCGGGGGCCGCTCGATGATCGTGGCTAATTTCGAGTATCGATTCCCGATCGCCGAGCAGCAGGTCTACGGTATTCTCTTCGCCGACGCGGGCAACGCCTGGGAGACGATTCCCGATCTCAACCCCCTCAAGCTCAGGCGTTCGTTGGGTTTCGGCTTTCGGGTCCAGACGCCGATGCTGGGCATGATCGGCTTTGACTTCGGCTATGGTTTCGACCGCGAGAAGGTCGACGGCATACCGGCCAGCTGGAATACCCACTTCCAGTTCGGACCGCAGTTTTTCTAAGACTGTAGCACCAGGTGAGTAGGCCCAAGAAGCCATCCGGCCTCTTGGGCCTTTCCCTGTCCGCTATTTCACAAATTCCCATCAGGTCGTATCTTATACGATTCGATTTTCGTCAGAATCAGCAAAGAGGAGTAGGTATGAAACGCGTCCTGCTGTCCATCATCGGCCTGGCCTGCTGCGCCGCTTCAGCCCAGGCCGAACTCAAAGTGGGGTATATCGACTCGGAGGTGCTCAAAGAGCGCCTGCCCGAATTCAGAGATGCGCAGCGCATGTTGGACCAACTGCGCCAGGACTACGAAAACCAGGCCAAGGATCGCGAGGCCAAATTGCTCAAGCTGCAGGATGATTTTCGGCGGCAGGAGTTGCTGATGAGCGAGGCGCGCAAGTCGGAATTGCAGGCCGAGTTCGAGGGCAAGGTGCAACAATTGCAGCAGTTCACCCAGGAGAAGTTCGGTCCCGAGGGCGAGCTGATGCGCAAGAATATCGAGTTTTCCGAGCCGATCTTCAAAAAGATCAACGACGCCATCCAGATTATGGCCGAAGCAGAGGGCTACGATTTCATCTTCGATGCCGCCGCGCCGTCGAGTGGGCTGGTTTTCGCGCAGGAAAAATACGATCTGACCGAACAACTGCTGGAAAAGATGCAAAAGGACGAAGAGGAGTAGTGAGATGACGGATTCTGGTATGGAGCTGGTGGATATTCTCAAGCTGCTGCCGCACCGCTATCCGATTCTGCTCGTCGATCGCGTGCTCGAATTGCTGCCCGGGGAGCGCGTGGTGGCCTTGAAGAATGTGACGGCCAACGAGTCGTTTTTCCAGGGGCACTTTCCCGGTTATCCGGTCATGCCCGGGGTGCTGATCGTCGAGGCGATGGCACAGGCGGGTTGCGTGATGATGTTGAGTGGGGTCGAGGATCCGCAGTCCAAGCTGCCTTTTTTTGCCGGTATCAATCGCTGTAAGTTTCGCCGGCCGGTGGTGCCGGGAGACCAGTTGCGGCTGGAACGCGGGGTGCTGAGGCAGCGGGGGAATTCGTGCAAGTTGCAGGGGCGGGCGCTGGTGGGGGAGGAGTTGGCGGCAGAGGCGGAGATTATGGCGATGTTGGGGGAGCGGGCGTAGGGACGATTGCGGTGCGGGGAGGTCTGCCTCCGGGCAAAGCTAAGGCGGCCCCGTCGGGCTGGCAGAGGGTCGTTTAAGCGGCGTGCCCTAAAGGGAACCATAACGAGCGGCAGGAGCGGGGCGCTAGAATTCAACCGATGGCCTTGGGGGAGCTTTGCCCTGCGGTAGCCCCCGCCCCTTCGCTCGGCTAAGTTTTAAAAAAGAAAAGGGGCGGTTTCACAACTCCATTTGGGCGTCGCGCGGTTGCAAAGCAAGTTATGAAACCGTTCCTAGTGGTTCTCCCGCTCTATTTTAGGAGGATCATTTTGCGGGTTTGGGTAAAGTTGGGGGTAGCCAGGCGGTAGAAGTACATGCCGCTGGATACGGTGTGGCCTGCTTGGTCGCGGCCGTCCCAGGTCAGGCGAT
>JAYYUU010000167.1:0-5710 GCA_036343835.1 Candidatus Latescibacterota bacterium
CGCCACTGGCCCGGGGCTTGATCAGCACCGTCGGCTCGCGGCGCCCATTGCCGCCGCTCGACCACAAAACGCCCTCGGCACCCAGCACAAAGCGCTCCGCCGGCTGGGCCTCGGCGGCCAACGCCCACCAAAGCGCCAACATCAAACCACACCTCATCTGAGCCCCGCGTTGATCGACAGGAAAAACGTATTGGTGCGCTGGTTGCGGCTATGCTCAAAGCGCCAGGCGCTCAGCCGGAGACCCGTGCGCGTCACCAACTGATAGCCCTCGTAAGCGACCTGATTCGACAACTGCGCAATCAAGGTCCAGCGCAAAAAACCCTCGTCCACTTCCTCGCGCCGGCCCTCTAATAACCACAAGCGGCTCACCTCCAGCCCCAGTTGCAATCGGGTGTTGAAGCGCTGGCGGCCATAGCGGGGGAAATAGCTGACACCCACCGTCTCGGCCAATAGCGGCTGGGTCCACAACAAAATCGCAGTCTCCTCCAGGCTCGTCGAAGTCGGACGCCGCACCGAAAAAGGACGCTCGCGGCGAAACTCGCTTTTGAAACGCGGCTCCAAGGTCGCCAGCCCAATGGGAATACTCCACTGCGCCCGATCGATGATCCCCAGAAAATCGCTTTGACGCCGACCCTCTCGCGCCGCCAATGCCGCATCCCCATCGCGCTGCCGCCACGCGTCCCACTTGAATCTGTGTTGCAAACGGACACCCGGGCCCAGGCGCTGGTCCCAGTCGGCATAGAGCACATGCTTCCAGGTGTCTTGTGCCGGCAGCTCATCGGGCACCTCCTGCATCCGCCCCCGCGCGTCGACCGGCTGAAACCACTGCACCAGATCGTCGGGAATATCGTCTTCGACCAGCGCCGCATGTGCGAAAAACCGCAATCGCGTACCGCCAACGCTGCGGACCCAGGTCGCCAGCGCGTACCAGGACTCGGTGCGGCCGGCGCCGGCGATCAACCGCATGTCCTGGCGGCCCACCGTCAACGCTCCTGCAGGACCGGCATGGGCCTTGAGATAGGCGTTAAAACCGCGGTGGTCGCGCTGGTAGGGATAGTCGGGCTGCTCGTCGTTTTCAAAGCGATCGACGGTGCCATTGTGATTCATATCGAGGCCGAAGAGAAATTCCGGCCGATCGGACAGAAAGTGCAAAAAGGGCTCGGCGTAGTCGGGGATCAGGTTTTGGTTCTGATTGTGGTCGTTGATAAAGTCGCCATTCTCGTCGTAGCCGGGCCAGACCTCGCGCGCATTCGGCTGGAAGGGACGCGGCCATTCGGGCATGCCGTTGTAATCGTCGTCGTCGTCGACAAATTCGTATAACTGAGGGATCGCAGCGCGGTAGAAGAGCGCGCCGCCGGGATCGGTGATCCAGTAGCTGGTGTTATAGTCGTCGTCGAGCACAAAGACCTCGGCATAAAAATGCCACGGGAAACGCCGATACGCCAACTGACCATAGAGCGCCCCGGCCGTTTCGCTATGCTGTTGATGGCGCTGAAGCGCGGGGTTGGGATAGCGCCTGAGCCGGCGGTTGAGCGCGACCTCGCCCGCCAGCGACAGCCCGCGCCAGTCGGGCATATTCCAGTCGACGCCATAGATCTCATTGGCCACCGGCAGCCCGTAGTCGATCTTGACCAGGCCGGTATTGCTGCGGTCGCCGACATTGCGCGGGGCGCGGACGCTGGTCAGAAAGACGGTATTGGCGGCGCTGCCGACGCCGTCGGTCTGCAAATTGGAGGCGACTTCGACGCGATAGTCATTGGCCAGATCCAGCTCCACATGCGCACTTTTGAGGTCGGCCGAGCGCACCCCCTCGTAATTGAGCGCCTCCAGATCATAGGCCAGCAGGATGTGCTCCGAACCATCGGCGACCAGCACCCCGCCGCGCTTGGCCCCGCCTTCGATGGTGGGCAAAAAGCCGATCTCCGAGCCGCGCAGCTTTTGCCCGCTGGTGTCGACCAGCACAATATCGTGCGCCAACAATACCACGCCACCACTCAGATCCGCCGGCGAGTCGTCCCGCAACCGCACCCAGAGTTTGCGCAAGGGTTGATTCTGCCGCACGGTGAGGGTGCCGTTGAGTGGGTTGCCATTGTTGAGCTCGAGCTGGGTATGGGCGTTGTGCGCGTTGACATAGCTCAGCCCCAACCGCGCCAGATCGCCCAGCGCCAGATCGGCGTGGCCGCCCAGCATATGGGTCGCGTTGGTGCCATTGCGCGAGAAGGTTCCCGTCCCCGTCCGATCGGCGGACGACCCATTGGGATCGCTGGCGCGCGAGAGCAATAAGGTGGCCGCGTGCTGCGCCCCGGCGATATCTAGCCGCAGGCCATTGTAGTGTGGCTTGGCAAAGGTCAGCGGCGTAAAGCGGGTGTCGATCTGGTCGCCGACCATCAGGCGATAGGTGGCCTGGCCCCTCTCGTCGCCGGCGATGACCAGGCGGTTGAAAAAACCCGCGTAGGCGTCGGTGCCCCGATTGGTGCCAAAGGCCTGCGCCTCCGAGCTATTGCGGACCTGGCGCGTCGGCAACTTGCTGATCTGGCTGCCCTGCGCCTGCGGCTGCGCCTGGGTCCAGGAATAGACCTGCCAGCCGCGACCGACGGGACTGCCGAGAAGATCGTAGAAGTCATCGCCTTCGAGCAGGCGCTCCACATAGCGGGTATAGGAATAACGCGCGTAGTTACTACTCGACTGATACAACGGCTGCCAGTAGGTCTCCTGCAGATGGCGCGGCGCGTACCACTTGTGGACCTGGGGCTCGACGTATTCGAGCTCGTAGCGCGGATACCGCCGGTCTGCCCCGAGTGCGCCCAGCCCCCCCCGATTCGGGCTTTGCGCCTGGGCCGACGCCCACCACAAAAACGCCATCAGCACAACAATCCAGCGCATCCTCAATACACCACGTGAATCAGCCGCAACGCCTGCGTCCCCTGCCGCCGGGCATCCGTGGCCAGCGCCAGCCGCACCGCGTAGACGCCGGGCGGCACCAACCGGCCCGCGCCATCGCGCCCGTCCCACAGGACGCGGTGGGTGCCGCTGGGGCGCGATTGGACCAACGATAGATCGCGCACCCGTCGCCCCGCGAGGTCGAAAATCCCCACCTGCAATCGCTTGGTTCCTTCGACGGCGAAGATCTTGGCCTCGATCGCGCTCTCGTCGTTGATGCCGTCGCCATTGGGCGTCAGGACCGGAGGGTTGACGGTCACGTCTTCGAGCAATCGACCCGCTTCCAGATCGACCACCGCCACCAGCGACTGGCTCGCAACCAGCTCGGTGGCCGGCCCGGCGCTGATCTGTTGCACCCGCGCGGGAAAATCCGCGTGCCGTAGATCAGCGGAAAATTGCGTATGGCCCAAAAAGACCTGGGTGCGAAAGCGAATGGCGTAGAGCGTCGGTCGATCCACCGCCTCGGGAAAAACCAGATCCAGCGCGCCCTCCTCACTGCGCTCCACCTGCAACACCCCCGGCCACAGGGTCAGCCCTCTGCCCAGCCGCAACAAATTCTCGCGCCACGCGCGCACCGACAAAAGTTCCAGCGGCACCGCCGAAGAGGACTGCAGCCGCAGGCGGTCGAAACCCGGGTTATTCGCCGCAAATTCCGGCCGCACGTAGAGCGTAAACTCCTCCTCCCGGCCCGGCTCTATCCCGCGCACCGGCCACAACTCGGCAAAGGCCTGGTCGACCAGCGGAGGCTCAAAGTGCAGGTTCAGCGCCCAGATTCGGGCGGTGCGCAACGGGTCGGTGGTCTTGAGCCGCACCTCAAAGAGCGCGTAGCGGCGCGGCGATGGCGATTTGAACGCCGCGCCCGAGCGGTGGTAAACCTCGCTCCAATTGCTCCAGTCGTCGCCGGGCAACTCCTCGATCACTACGGGTCCGCGCCGATCCTCGCTGCGCCGCTCCCAGGTGACTTGGCTGATCTCCGAGCCGCGCGGCGTAAAGTAGTGCGCGACGCGCAATAGTTCATTGCCCGCGCGGGTGCGCACCTCGATCTGCGTGTTGCGCGGCGTCTCACCCGCCCAGGTCAGCACGCTAAAGAGCATCGAGCGCCTGAGCTTGACGATCGGCGAGACCATCACCACCTCCGAGACATAGCCCTCGCCATAAGCTTGAATCTCGCTGATCTGACCCTTCTCCTGATCGCCCGGCGCAAAGGCCAGACGGCGCAGATCGATATAGCGGATCTCCTGGCTGGGGAAGGACTCCTCCACCTGCAGGAAACCCTCGCGATTGAGCTTCTCGTCGAAGAGCCGCCAGATCAATTCGCCGTCGGGGTTGAGCGCGCCATCGGCGACCCGCAGCTGATAGGCCGGTGGCGGCTCACCCGGGCTGAGCAGCCGGATGCGGTCGAGCCAGTATTTGGCACCCAGATCGATCTGAATCTGATTCTCGTCGCGCAGCGGATTGTATTCGCGCAAAAAGAAAAAGGTCGCTAATAGCCCGTCGGTATAGGTGCGCGTATGCCGCTGCTCGTGTTTGGCCCACTCTTCGAGCGAGGGCCGCGTCAGCCGCGCGGCATTGTCGCCCAGGGCAATGACTTCGACTTCGGCCAGCCGCGGGCGCTCGCGGCGATAATAGCGGGGCGGAGCTTGTTCAGCGGCGGGCAGGAAGTCGTAAATCTCCTGCTCCACCCGAATCTGGCGGTCGGCGCGGGTGCGGCGAAAATAATCAATCACCCCCCGGTCGGCCTCGGGCAGGGCCTCATGAGTCGCCCGCTCGATCTCGGCGCCACGCACCCCATCGGAGGCCAGCGCCTCGATTCGCACCACCTGCGTCACCGCGCCGGTCAATCCCTCTGCCACGCGCTGACGCGGCTCGACCTCAAAGACAAACTCGCGCTGCGTCTTGTTGTCGATATTCACCAGGCCGACCCGGAAAAACTCCCGCCTGCGCACTGTAGTAAAGGTCGTGCGGCCATCGGAGACCATCACCCGAAACTTGAGGAAGGGGTCGCCGCTTTGGGCAAAGCGCACCGCAATGCGCTGCGCGACCACCGCCCGCCCCAGATCGACATCGACCCACCAGTCGTCGACCGGCCGATCCAGCTCCGGCTCCCAGGAGGTCTCGTCGTCGCCGTCGATGACCAACGGTGCCCGTTCGATATTGGAGCCGGCGCCGCCGATGCCGCCTGCGAGCGTGTCGCCCTCGCTGACATAGCGAAATTCCCCGGCGTTGAGCACGGCGTTGATATCGCGCCGGATAAAACGCGGCTCCACCGTGCCGTCGGCGTGGATGATCCGGGTGCCCTCGGGCGCGGTCCAGTCTTGCCAGTGGGCAGCGCGGCTGACCTCGACCCGGTCGCTGAGTAGGCGGTAGCCCTGTGCTTGCGCATCGCCACAGCACAGCACCCATAGCCAAATGACTAAAATTCTGCTTATGCCAACCATCGTTCCTATGACAATGCCCTTTTAAGCCCGGCGGAGAGCGAAGGTATGCGCCTCAATACTCTATATAAGACGCACAAGCTGCACATCTCACAACCTTTTTTGTCGGCCATGCAGTTGACGGACAGCCCTGCCCAATCTACTATCGCTGGGCTATGATCGCCGAATTCCACCGCGATAATCTAAGCAGTCTCGCCCAGGCCTACGAGCGCGACGGCGTCGCCATCATCCGCAATGTCTTCGAGCCCGCCTGGTCGACCGACCGGCGAGCACTTCTCCTGCGCCGGTTGCGACGCCTGGAACTAAAATGAAAATCAAAGCCATCCACTCCCGCG
>JAYYUU010000168.1:0-18041 GCA_036343835.1 Candidatus Latescibacterota bacterium
GGAAGACGAAACCATTGCTTCGCTGATCGGCAAATACGTCTACTACCGGGTCGACGCCGACGGCTACGAGATCCGCGAGGCCACGCTGGCGGAAGTGGAGGCCCATTTCGCCGACCGGCGACCGGCCGCACCCCAGTTCCCCAACCGCGACCTGACCATCACCACCTTCCGTCCCCTCGACGACATCGGCTTCGACGAATCCAATGCCTTCGGCGTCAAAACGACCAACCTCGCCACCCTGCGCACCTTCGGTTTCGCCGCGGGCGTCGTTCCCAATGGCTTTGGGCTCCCCTTCTACTTCTACGACGAGTTCATGAAGCACAACGATTTCTACGCGCAGGCCCAGGCCATGCTCGCCGATCCCCAGTTCCAGACCGATACCGAAACACGCGACGATGATCTCAAGGACTTCCGCAACGACCTTAAGGACGGCGAGATGCCCGAATGGATGATGGACGCCTTGCAGGAATTGCACGACTCTTTTCCCGCGGACACCACCATCCGCACCCGTTCCAGCACCAACAACGAGGACCTGCCCGGCTTCAGCGGCGCCGGTCTCTACGACTCCTACACCCACTATCTCGACGGGCCACCTGTCCAAGTCGATCGTGCAGGTCTTCGCCAGCTTGTGGAACTTTTGCGCTTATGAAGAGCGGGACTTCTTCCGCATCGACCACTTCTCCGCGGCGATGGGCGTGTTGTTGCACCCCAACTTCAGCGACGAACGGGCCAATGGCGTCGCCGTCACGGTCGACCCACTCTACCAGACCCAGGGCAACTTCTATCTCAATACCCAGGTCGGCGAGGACCTCGTCACCAACCCCGACGCCCAGTCCATTCCCGAGGAGATCCTCGTCAACGTGGCGAATAGCCTCGACTACACCATCGTCCGCTCTTCAAATCAGGTCGGCGACGGGGAGTCCATCCTGAGTGTCCGTTATTTGCGGGACCTGCACTCGATGCTGAACACCATCCACAGCCGCTTCAGCGAACTCTACGGGGTCGCAGCGGATGAGGAGTTCGCCATGGAGATTGAGTTTAAGATCACCGCCGAGGGAGCGCTCTCGATCAAACAGGCCAGGCCTTGGGTGTTTTGATGCGCAATGGCTGGCTGTGTTTACTGCTCCTGGCCTGCGCTAGCGACAAATCGGCCGACCCGGAGGGAAATATCCCGCGACTGGAGTTCATTGCCGAATACGCGATGAATATGTCCGAGCCATCGGGCCTGGCGCTGGGTGCAGGCGGCGAGGTGCTGTGGGCCGTGGGTAACGCGCCCGAACGCGTCTACAAGCTGACGACGGACGGCCAAGTCCTCGACGCCCTTTCCTATGTGGGCCAAGATCTGGAGGGCATTGCCTACGACCCGACCGACTCCACCCTGTGGATCGCCGAAGAGGAAAGGCGGGAAATCGTCCAACTGGATCAGTCCGGTACTGTGTTGAAGCGACACGCGCTCGAACTGGACGGGGGGTTCAATAATGGCCTGGAGGGCTTCAGCCTTGACGACGAGGGCAGCTTCTATCTGCTCAACGAAAAAAACCCCGGCCTGTTTATCGCCCTCAATCCCGATCTGTCCGTCAGGACCCAACGCCAGCTCGATTTCGCCACCGACTATTCGGGCCTGGCCTACGATCGGCTCCTGGATGGCTTCTGGGTGCTCAGCCACGAAGACCAGGCCTTGTATTTCTGGACCGAGGCCGGAGGCGTGTCCGAGTCGTACGAAACCCCTGTCCCCAAGGTGGAAGGGGTCGCCGTCGACGCAAACTCAGGGCGTCTTTATATCGTCAGCGAAGCCGACAACACGCTCCATGTCTATGCGTTAGGCGCTGGAGAATAACGCTCCGTTGGTTAGCCCCAGCGCGACGACACCGCCTCATCCGCAACGGCGACGAGGAAACCATGTGGCAACGTCTTCCTCCAGCGGCCGTTGTCCCGATGACAGGCCGCTTCCCCTGTTATAACGACAAACCCATTACTGCATTATATCGTCCTTATCCCCCCCACCCCTACTCCGTTACATCCACTCCCACCTCCCGCGCCGCTTCCCCAATTCCCGCCAGCGTCACCTCATTCAACGGTACTCCTTCCCGCCCATAAACCTCCCGACACAAAAACTCCTTCTCCCCCGGCGCGTACACCCGCTCCACCCCCGGCGCCTTCCGACACCCATGCACCTCCTCGATCGCCCGATCCACCCGCTCCTTAAAGCGCTCCACCTCCTCAAACGCCCCCGCGTTGATCGCCATCACAAAATGGCCATCTGCCCCCGCCTGCGGCCCATCTTCCATATTGCCCAACTCCGCGCCATACGCCGCCCCCGACAATAGCGACGAGAATAGCCCCATAATCATCGCCAGCGCCACCCCCTTGAACTGGCCGATCGGCATCAACAGCCCGTCGATGGCCGCCGCCGGATCCGTCGTCGGCTGCCCCTTCGAGTTGAGCGCCCAACCCTCCGGCAACGCCAGTCCCTTCTGGTGGTGGATGCGAATCTTGCCGTGCGACGAGCCCGAAAAAGCCGCGTCAAAGACGATGGGGTATTCGCGACCGGCCGGCACGGCGACGCCCAGGGGATTGATCCCGATAATCCGCTCGGTCCCGCCCCAGGGCGCCATCGTCGGCAAGGCGTTGGTCGTAGCCCAGCCGATCATATCGCGGGCAATGGCCTGCATCGCGAAATAGGCCATTGCGCCGCAGTGGTTTGAGCCGCGGACAGCCGCCGCGCCAATGCCGTGTTCCTCGGCCTTTTCGATCGCCCTTTCCATCGCGAAGTGGCAGCCGATCTGGCCCATCGCGTTGTGGCCATCCACGACCAGACAGGCGCCCATCTCCCGCACTACTTCGGGCCGGCCTCGCGGATTGACCCCGTCCGCAGTCAGCGTCACGGCGTATTTGGGCACGCGCAAGACCCCGTGCGAATGCACCCCGCCCAAATCGGCGTAGACCAGCGAATCGGCCAAAAGATGCGCGTCGGCATCGTCCATCCCACAAGCACGGAAGATTGCGCCAACCAGTTCCATCAATTCGACCGCGTCCACGCGCCGGTCATCGTCCCACGCTTTGGCCATTGTCCCCTAGCCCTTGCTGCTCTTGATTTCTTCTGCCGCGATCACCGCCACCGTATTGCGGTGCCTGGTTGGCATCTTGTGGCGATCGGCGGGCAGTCTGTCCCCGACGAATTCCTCAAAGCCGACCGCGTCGATGGCCGCCTCTTCTTCCGTTCCCGCGTCCAGTAATTCCCGCACCCGGCCACGCACCTGCGCCAGATACCCCGCCTCCCACTCGATCCAGCCGCGCACCGCATCGCGGCCGTAAACCTCCGGCCCGTGGCCCGGAATCAGCGTCTCGATCTCCAGCTTCGCCAGCGTGCAAAGCGAATTTTCGAGTACCCGGCTATCCCCGTCGCCGATCGCCGGCACGATCCCGGTGACCACCGCATCGCCGCCGATGAGCAGCTGGTCTTCTATCACCAGCGCGCTGACCCCGTCTTCGCTATGGCCGGGCGTGGGAAAGAACCACACCGTTTTGCCGCCCAGATCGATGCGCAACTCATCCTGGTAAAGCACCGTCGGCCAGACCAGATTCGCCGCGACCTCTTCCTCTGCGCGGCCCTGGCGCCGAGCCCAGCCGGGGATCTGTCGGCGAATCACGCCCGGCGTTTTGGCGTGGGCATAGATCTCGCCCCCGGCTAAAGGTCCGGCGCCGAGAATATGATCGGCGTGGCCATGGGTCAGCGCCAGGCGGTCGGGCCCCCAGCCCTTGGCGCGGATAAAGTCGGCCATTGCCTGGCCTTCTTCCGCATAGGTTCCTCCGTCGATGGCCAGTGCGCCGCGCGTCCCGACGACGATGGCGTTTTTGCCCTCGGCCACCTGGTGTTGGGCGCTGTAGACGCCCGATGCTATTTCGTCGAACATCGCCTGTCTCTATATAAATGCAAAAAGCCGGCCCGTTGCGGACCGGCTCTTGCCATCGCTCGCTGTTATTTTCACTCCTCGTCCTCCAACTCCTCCGCCCACTCCGGCACGTGCTCGACGACCAACCGCTGCGCCTCGGTCGCGCCGTGGCCCTCAGCCAAGTGGAAATCCACCGCGCCCATGTACTTCTCGTGCGAACTCTGACCGAACACTGCCTGAAACAACCCCGGCTGCAGCCGTTTTAGCTCTAGCCGCGCCTGCCAGGCCTGCAGCCCCTTGCGCTGGGCGCACAAGGCCTTGAACTGCTCCTGGAAAATCTCCTCGTAGGTCCTGGTCACGAGTGTCCTCCTTCCTCGTGGAAAGCAGCACACCGCCTCCATTCGATTGTACGCAACGGGAGAGTGAATCTCAAGCTTTAAAACGGCTCAGTCCTGGGCGCAGCGATCGAAGAGCTCCTCGACGACAAGAACCCATTGGTCAGCGATGTAATGGCGATCAAGGAAGCCGGCGACCGCGCCACCGCCCTCACCGGCCAACTATTGACCTTTGGCCGGCGCCAGATGCTGCAACACAGCACCGTCGATCTCAATGGCATGGTGGAGCGCTCCCGCGACATGTTGAAGCGCATGATCGGCGAAGACATCCGCTTCGAGGTCGATCTGCAACCCGGGCCCCACTATATCAAGACCGACCCCGGTCGATTCAACCAGGTGCTGGTCAACCTGATCGTCAACGCCCGCGACGCCATGCCCCAGGGCGGCCGATTGCGGGTCGAGACCGCTGCCCTCGCACTCGATCGGCCACTGACCAACCGCTTCCTCAACCTCGATCCCGGCGAATACGTTCGCCTGCGGATCGCCGATAGCGGCAAGGGCATTGACGACGAAATACTCAACCGCATTTTCGAGCCATTCTACACCACCAAGGACCATGGCAAGGGCACGGGACTGGGCCTGTCGATGGTCTACAGCCTGATCGGCCAGAGCGGTGGCCAAATCGACGTAGCCACCCGGATCGGCGAGGGGACGAGTTTCGACCTCTACCTGCCACTCATCGACGCCAGACCGGAAGCGATCGTCCAGGAAAAAGCACCGTCCACTGCAGTCGACACGGCGCAGAATAGCAGCGAGATCGTGTTGCTGGTCGAGGACGAAGACGTGGTGCGCAATCTGGCCCGCCGCGTGTTGAGTGACAATGGCTATAGCGTGCTAGAGGCGCGGCAGGGCAAGGAGGCTCTGGTCCTCTCCGAGCGCCACGACGGCCCGATCCACCTGCTATTAACCGATGTCGTCATGCCCGAGATGAGCGGCCACCAGCTGGCGCAAAACTTGGAGCCCCTGCGGCCCGATATGCGGGTGCTCTACATGTCGGGCTACACCAACGATACAATCCTGCGCTACGGCGTGCAGGAAGACAAGGTACCCTTCCTGCAAAAGCCTTTTACCCCCGATGTCCTGGTGGACATGGTTCGCCAGGTGATCAACGAGTAACACTCACCACCACCGGGTATTCTGGTAGTCCCCCGCCATGTCCGCCGCTAGGGGCCGGCCGGCTGTACAGCGGATGCGCCGGCCCGTTTCAAACGACCGGTACATCCCCAAACCCAGCGCCACATTCTTCAATCCATTCAGGCCGCTATTTTCCGGCTCGCCATCCTGCTCGACCGCCGTCAGCAAATCGCAGAGCTCGCGGTGGTAGGCATACCCCTCGGTGGCGGGCACGCGTGCTGGCTCCTCGCTGTCGTGCCGGTAGTGTTCCACCTCGTCGCCCCAACCGGAAAAATGCAGCCCCCCCTCGGTGCCCGCGATCCAGTAGCCCCGGCTCGGCAGCGCCACGGTGCTACCGGTGCGCGCCGTCACCAGCGCGCCCGACTCGAATTTGACCAGGGCTTGAAGGATTTGCGGACTGAGCAGGCCGTGGTACTCCTCGCCGCCCGCCACCTCGCAGGAGATGGCGGCGACTTCGCCAAAGATCGCGCGGATAAAATCGAGCTCGTGGATAAAACCCTCCAGCGCGTGGCCGCCGGTATTGGCCGGATCGCTGCGCCAGTGGTCCGCCGTCTCGCCCTCCCCGGCGCGGCGCAACCCGGTCGTCCCCATGCGGTCGATGCTGCCCGAGACCGGCGCGCCAATCGTCCCTTCGGCCACCAGTCGGCGACAGGTGAGAAAGGCACCCCAGAAGCGCAGCGAGTGGCCGATCGCCAATTTGACCCCCGCCGCCTCCACCGCCGCGAGCATCTGGCGACAAGCGTCGAGACTCAGCGCCATCGGCTTCTCGCACATAATGTGCTTGCCCGCCTGTGCCGCCTGCGTCACCAGATCCGGATGACTGCTGGTGGGCGTGCCGATGACCACTACGTCGATCTCGTCCCGGCCCCAGATCTCGTCGAGCGCGTCGACGGCGTCGGCCCCCACTTCTTCGGCGCGCTGCTGAGCCGCCGCGCGCGACAGGTCGTAGGTCAGCGCAATTTGGGTGTCTTCCCGCAACTCTACCGCCTTGATCCACGACCCGGCGATCCCGCCGCAGCCGATGAGTCCAATATGGTGCTGCATCGCTTGTCCCCGGTTGACTAAGTGCGCGTTAATTACATTAATTCAAAAGAGTTTCGAAGTATAGTCCGCGCCCTGCGCACTGTCAAAACAAACCGAAAGAACGGGTGAAACGTGGACCTCGATGAACTGCTGCGCGACGTGGACCGGGACGAGGTGCTGCGCCTCTATGGCGAGGCCGCCGAGGAATTGCTCCAGGTCGCCAAAAGCGACGGCCACTTCGCCGACTGCGATCCGAGCGATATCACCTGGCCCGCCGCCGCGGATCTCGACGCCCTCGCGCGCCGCGCCGCGCTGATCGGCGCCATCCACGCGGGCATACCCCCCCGTCGCGACAAGCGCCTACAAGAGGCCTACGACCGCTACGAGCACATCGGCCCCGCCTACCACCGGGCCAACCGGCTCTACTTCGCGGTGCGCCGGCTCTTCGTCGAGCGCGGCCACGGCGACGAGCGCGACTTCCACGAGCTCTACCAATCGGTCTATCTGCACGCGCTGGGTCGCGACAATCCCTTCGACCTCGACGAGGGCGAGGCCGCCCTAGTCCAGCTGCGCGTCGCACGAGTGCCGCTGTCCCACGCCCACTCGGTCGCCGAGAAACTACAGGCCGGAACCGCCCAAGCGCAAAAGAATCCGGCGACCGCCACCGAGGACGACCCGCGCCTAACCGAAGACTATAGCTGTGAAATCGACGGGACGCAGTGTGCGGGCACTCTGCGGGCGCTGCTCGGCCAGATCGCCGAAAGCGTCGTCGACTATCTGGCCGCCGGCGAACACCTGGCCATCCGCTTCAACACCTTTAGCAATTTCATCTGGCTCGGCATTTCGGTGTGGAAGGCCATCACCGACGCCGAGTTGCTGCTGGCGCAAATCGAGGGCCGGGTGCGGGCCAAGTGGCACCGCCAGTTGCACAAGCTGGTGCTATTGGGCAAGGGCATGCTGCTCAAGTTTCTCCAGGCCCACTCCGAAGACCCCGCCCAGATCCGCCCCCGCGAGTTCTGGTACGGCCAGGAGTACAGCTATCTGACCCGCGACATGATCGACCTGACCCGCGCCCTGGTCCGCCACGTCAACCGGCTGGCAAACCGGGCGCGTGGAACCAAACCCGACCCGGTAATCCTGCCCCCCCTGCTCGATCGCAAAGCCCACGGCCGCTTTCTCGAATACCCGCACGTGGGGCGCCAGCAGACACTCGGCCCCCTGCGCCGCCGGACCCGCCTGCTGCGCTGGGCCCGTCTCTACCACCGCACCGGGCGCAATAAAATGAATATCCTCGCCGCCGGGCTGCCCGACGAGCAGCGCCTCGCTGCCGCCAGCGCCGAGAGCGGCAATTGGGGCCGCGAGTCGCTGGAGATCTTCGGCATCGAAGTCGCGGTGAGTGCCGACCCGCACTTCGCCGCCACCGCCCGCGACCTCGACCTGGCCAACCGCCAGGCCAAGGTGCTCTTCCTTCCCACCCACCGCAGCCTCTTCGATCACCCGGTAATGGCCAGCCTGCTCCACAACCCCCGCTTCCTCGAGTTGCTCGGTTGGCAAAAGCCCCCCGCACCGGTGATCCTCGCCCGCGCCCGCCTCACCGCACCCGCGGCTTTTAAAATCGCCGGCCGCTCCTTCTCGCTGATCGGCTTTAGCACCGAGGAGGTCGACAAGATGCTGGAGGAGGTCGACGGCCACGTCATCATGACCCGCTCGGCCGATACCGGCAGCCCGACACGGCGCTTCGCCAAGTTGCTCGAAGAGCGCCCGGGCGTCGTCTACGGCGAGGGCACCACCGCCTCCTACGAGCACCAGTGCCTGCCCATGCAACACGCGCTCTTCGCCCATCTGCCGCCCGATGTGATTATCGTGCCGCTGGCCTTCCGCGGTATCCACTCGCTGTGGCCCAAGTGCCCGCGCGGCAATCTCGATATCGGCAGCGGCCGGGTCGAGGTGATCATCTGCCCGCCGATGCCCGCTGAGACCACCCTCCTACCCCGCAAACGCGCCCTGCGCACCCAGCTTGAACCGGCCACGCTCTTCCAGGCGGTGCACATCGCCCGGCTCTTTAATCCCGACCCTACCTGAGAACGTGGTTTTCTCTGCTCCAGGGCGGCGTATCGGCGTCTTTCTCGCGCTATCCCTGCTAGGTGGCTATTGGAGATGCGTCTCACGCTTCGGGTCGGGGATCTGCCTCCGGGTAAAATTCGGCCGGCCCGGCGAGCGGCGGAGGGTCGCAGCAGCGTCGCTCCCAATCCAGCCTGGACGGCCACTCGCACCCTCGGAGGCCCACCCTCCACCGCAGGCGAAAGACCGCGCCCAACCCCCGCTAAACCCACCTCCTAAAAAAGCGACAACTGCTCCACCGCCACCTTCTTCTTTTTCTCCACCACCTCGCGCTCAACCAACCCCCCCGGAATCTCTCCCACAAAAGGCGACACCCCCACCTCCACCCGCTCGCCATACCTTTGCCGACTCCGCGCCCGCAACAACACCAACTCCTCCTCCGCCCGCGTCATCCCTACGTAGAACAATCGCCGCTCCTCCGCCAAATCCGCGCCCCGCTCGCGCAAGGGCACCAACCCATCCTCCACGCCGCAGACAAAAACCACCGGAAACTCCAGCCCCTTGGCCGCGTGCAAAGTCATCAGCGAGACCGCCTCCGACCCTTGGGGACCACCCCGCTGCTCGTAGTCGGCCTCCGACCCCAAAAGCACCGTCTCCAGCAGCCGCCCGAGCGTCCCAGCCACCCCGGCCATGCGCTCCAGCTGCGCCAGCTCCTCGTCGCCGGAGTCGCCGAATTGCGCCCGCCAGCGGCGCACCCAGGCGCCCGCACCCGCGCCCGCCGCCAGTTGACCGTACTCCGTAACCAGCGCCGCCAATTCCCCGCTCTCGTCCGTCGCACCAATCGCCTCCTGCGCGTGTAAGAGGCGCAGGCCCTCCTGCGGATCCAGCGCATAGCGGGCAAAGGCCAACGCTGCCCGCACCGACGACGATTGCAAAAAAGCCTTCTGGCCCACGAGCCGGTAGGGCAGCCCCTCTTGCTCAAAGCACTCCGCCAAAATCCGGCCCTGACGACCGGTGCGAAAAAGCACGGCAAAGTCGGCGAAACTGCGCGTACCTCCGCTGCCCGCGTCGGCCTGCATCATATCGACGCCACCGACCATCCGGCCAATCTCGCGCACCACCGCAACCCCCTCCGCCGTCTCACCCGACACTGCTATTAACCGGATCGGCCCGCTGCCCGGTCGCACAGCCGCGAGCGCAATCTCCTCGCGGTCTGAATTGTGGCCGATGACCGCGGCAGCGGCTTCGACGATTGCCCCCTGTGAGCGATAGTTGCTACCCAGGCGAAAGAGCCGCGCATCGGGGAAGTCTTCACGCAAGCGGGCGAAGTAGGCCGGCTCGGCGCCGCGAAAACCGTAGATCGCCTGGTCGGGATCGCCGATGGCCATCAACCCCGCGCCCGCACCAGCCAGCTGGAGCACCAACCGATACTGCGCGGCGTTGAGATCCTGAAACTCATCGACGAGCAGATGGGTAAAACGCCGCTGGATCTGCTTCCAAAAGTCGCAACAGATCGAGCAGAATATCATCGTAATCGCGGGCACCATAAGTCTGTAGTGCCGCCTGGTAGGCCGCATAGTGTGGGCGCCATTCCTCCGCCACCTCATCCAGTCCCAGCGCCGCGGCTTTGGCCAGCGATAGAGCTTGGGCGACGGTAGCGACGTTGTCCGACAATCCCGCGTCCACCAGCGCCGCTTCCAACACCCGCCGCGCCTCCACCTCATCGAGCACCAGCTTTGGCTCGTCGCCCAATAGCCGCAACAACTCCAGCGCCAGCCGGTGAAAGGTGCCCACCTGCATCGCCCCCAATCCGGATGCGCCACCCAGCAACTCGGTCAGTCGCTGCCGCATCTCGCCCGCCGCGCGCCGGGTAAAGGTAATGGCCATGATCCCGCCCGGATCCACGCCGCGCTCGACCAGCCGGGCGATGCGCCGGGTCAGCACCCGCGTCTTGCCCGCCCCCGGTCCGGCCAACACGACCAGAGGACCACCCTCTGCCTCGACGACCTGCCGCTGCGCCGCATCGAGACCATCTGCGGATAGCGGCACCGCCTCGACTGCCGCAGAAGGTGACGCCAGCGCTGCCATCACTTCAGCTACTGGCGTCTCCTCAACCGCCTTGGTCACCGCGCCCATATCAAAGAGCGCGCCCTGCCCCTGTAACCGCTCCCGTTCCTCATTGCTAAACACGCTGATCACGCCGTATTCGCCGTCGTGGCCGGGATAGATATCAACCTCGCCGCTGCGCATCCGCCGCACGCCCTCGGCCACCAGTGATCCGGCGTGGCTTTCGATAGCGCCGGGATCAGCCTGGCGCAATATCGCCAGCTCGGGGCCTAGTTCGGCCAGCAGCCGGTCGTATACTGCCCGCACCCTTTTGCTCTTGGGCCCGCCACCGACCGCCGCACCAATCACTTCGTCGAGCGGGATCAGATATTCGTAGGGCGGCGCGAAATCCGGTCGGAAACCCTCGGGCCGATCGGCCAATAGTTCCACCCGGTGCAACACCCCCACCGTCAGCTTGCGCCCGCACACCGGGCAGGCCCCTGCCGCCTTTAGTGTTTGCGCCGGCTTCCAGCATACCTGGCATTTGCGGTGCCCGTCGTAGTGGTATTTGCCCTCCTCGGGATAGAATTCCAACGTGCCGACAAAGCGCGCCGGATCGCGGTCTTTGAGCGCGTGGTAAATTCCCGGATACGAGAGCTCGGTGTCAAAGAGGGTGGCCTCGCGCGCCAGTTTCTGCGGCGAGTGGGCGTCGGAATTGGAGATGATCGCGTAGCGGTCCAGAGCCGAGAGCCGCCAGTTCATCGGCGGATCGGAAGAAAGTCCGGTTTCCACCGCAAAGATCTGCGGCAACAGATCGCCATAGCACTCCGCCAACGAGTCAAAACCCGAAGACGCGCCCAGCGCCGCAAAGTGCGGGGTCCAGATATGCGCCGGGACGAAGAGCACATTCTCATCTACTTCGAGACAGATCTCCAACAGGTCGCGGCTGTCGAGCCCGAGGATCGGCCGACCGTCGGACTTGAGGTTGCCGATGGCGCCGAGGCGCTGGTTGAGCCGGGCGACCGACTCCAGCGAGGGCAGGATGACAACGTGGTGAATCTTGCGGGTCTTGTCGCCCTTCTTGTAAATGGTGCTGATCTCCACCGAGAGCATAAAGCGCACCGCGCGCCGACAGCGCTCGGGCAACTCGCGCTCCACCGCATCGCGCCAGGGCGCTTTGAGCTTGTAAAGCCCCGCTTCCGCCGGCTCGAATTGCTCCGATAGCTCGGCGAACCACTCGGGATGCGTGTAGTCTCCAGTGCCGACGACGTCGACGCCTTTGAGGGCCGACCACTTGTGCAAATTGGAAGGATTGAGATCGCGGCTGGTGGCGCGGGCGAAGCGCGAGTGCAGATGTACGTCGATCGCGAACTGCATGTTGGTCTCTGCGTTGGAGGGGATGGGAGGCAATATAATGCTTGGTGGGTGATGGGGCTATGGAGAGAGGGTCGAAGCGTCCCGTCCTCAGAAAAAAACCCCCGAAACGCCTATTTGGCGTCTCGGAGTTCAATTTTGTAAGGTGTCCTAGGAGCAATAGTTCGGACACTTTTTGAGAAAAACGGCCAATTTGAGCTATTGAAACCCATACGTGACGTAAAAACAACGATTTATAATTTTTATATCAAATTACGTAAATCATTGTAAATCAATCACGTATAAAAAGTGTCCACAGGATTGAAGAGTACCTACAGATTTTAGGCAGCGGCGACGTTGGTAGTGCTCGCACTAAAGGCCACTGCCTCTTCAGCAATAAACCGCTATACCTCCTGTTGGTATACGCGGCAGTGCGAGCGGCAGATACTGTGACTGTAATTGGGATCGCCCTTTTCCTGTGGACGAGCTACCCACTCTTTTTCGCGCCAATGCGGCAACCGGTGCCTCTTGCAACCCGGCTCCCAGCAGACGGTGATCAAGTTGCCACTGGCGAATGCAGCATCCAACTCGGGCGCGACATTCCTTGGGAACTCTGCTACTTTTGTGCGCATCTCAACACCTCCGAGGAACAGGGGGTGTTTCACAGTTCTTTATACCACTTGGCACTAATGGTCGGCATATCCCCAAATTCCTTGAGTCCTTTTTCACGCGAGCTAATAAAACCCTACAAAACCCAATTACAAACATTCACTCGCCGACCGATCTCACTCCTGTTGAGGCCGATGCACCTCGGCCGATCGCTGACCTGAGGCCGGATAGACCGCCACCGCACCCTGGCGATCCTGATAGTCGACGGGTACTTCGCCCACGACCTTGAGCTTTAGATCGCCGCTCTTCTTCTTGGCAAAGGGACGGGCCAACAATTTGGGTTTGCCGCCCAGATGCACCGTCACCGGATCCTGCACCCGCGTCGGCAAGCGGACGATATCGCCCTCCTTTAACGCCTCCGCCTCCCGCAACTTAATCTTTGTTCGACCCAATTCAGCGACCAGCGGTACGCTCATCTCGGCCAGCCGCGGACGGTTCGACGTTGAGCCAGACGCTGCGCCGGCTCAATGCGGAGATAGAAGCGCTGTACAAGGAGTGGGAGCGCGTCGCCTAGCCGGCGTCGCCTTCCGCATTTTCCTCCAATACCTCGGCGAACAGGCCATCCTAGCCAGCGACCGCACCCGGCGCGAAGATCAACTCTCGGCTAGCGAGCAACGCCGCTACAGACAGGCCATCCCAAGTTGCCGGGGTTATCGAGCCGTATTATACTGAGCTTTCAAGTTCCAAGTTCCAACGCCTGCGCCGAGGAGTCTGCGCCCACCATGATCAGAAAGACCGAAACCCTACCCACCTGGGACCTCAGTGACCTCTATGCCGGAGCCGACGACCCGCGCCTGCAAATCGATATGGATGCAGTCGGCGAACAGGCCCGAGAATTCGAAACGCGGTTCAGGGAGACCATCGCCTGCGACGGCCTCGACGCCGATCATCTGCGCCAGGCCCAGGACGCCTACGAGGCACTGCTCCGCGCCCAGTACCGGCCCCAGGCCTACGCCATGCTGCTCTTCGCCACCAATACCCAGGAACCCGAGCGCGGTGCCCTATTGCAAAAGACCCGCGAGTTCGGCAGCGCCATCGCCACCCATCTGGTCTTCTTCGATCTCGAAATCGGCCAGATACCGGCCGAGACTTACGACGCCATCATCACCGACGAGGTGCTGGCGTCCTACCGCCACTACCTCGACCACCAGCGCCTGCTCGCCGCCCACAACCTCTCCGAGCCCGAGGAGAAGATCCTGGTCGAGACGGCCACTACCCGCGGCCAGGCCTTCGGCCGCCTCTTCACCGAGACCCACGGCCGCGCCAAATACTGCCTCGACCGCGATGGCCAGCGCCGCGAGTTGACCCAATCGGAGCTCTTGCCGCTGCTCTACAGCCCCGAGCGCCCGCTGCGCCGCACCGCCGCCCAGGCCCTCACCAAGGGGCTCAAGCGCAATGCCCACATCTGCACCTTCATCTACAACACGCTGCTGCACGAAAAGGACGTGCTCGACCGGCTGCGCCGCTACGAGCGCCCCGAAGCCGGCCGCCACCTGCACAACGAGCTGAGCGCCGAGATCGTCGATACCGTCGCCGAGGTCTGCGTCGAAAACTACGGCACCGTCGCCGAGTACTATCGCCTCAAAAGCAAATTGCTCGATCTCGACGAACTCACCCACTACGACCGCTATGCGCCCTTAGAGGGCGAGGAGAGCGATATCCCCTTCTCGCAGGCCCGCGATATGGTCCTCGAGGCCTTTGGCGATTTCTCGCCGCGCTTGGTTGCAATTGCCCGCGACTTCTTCGACAAGCGCTGGATCGACGCCGAGCTCGGCGATGGCAAGCGCGGCGGTGCCTTTTGCGCCGGCGTCACCCCCGATCACCACCCCTATGTGCTGCTCAACTACACCAACCAGCCGCGCGACGTGATGACCCTGGCCCACGAGCTGGGCCACGGCATCCACGACATCCTCGCCAGCGACAACCACCTGCTCGACTACCATCCAGTCCTGCCGATGGCCGAAACCGCCAGCACCTTCGGCGAGATGCTGGTCTTCGACCGGCTGCGACAGAATCTCAAGACCCGCCAGGAAAGACTGACCCTGGTCTGCTCCAAAATCGAAGACACCTTCGCCACCGTCTTCCGCCAGATCGCCATGTATCGCTTCGAGCAACAGGCCCACCAGACCCGGCGCGCAGAGGGCGAGCTGCCCACCGAGCGCTTCAACGAGCTCTGGCAGGCCAATATGCAGGAGATGTTCGGCGACTCGCTTAGCTTGGGCGAGGACCACGCCTGGTGGTGGCTCTATATCCCCCACATCATCAATACCCCCTTCTATGTCTACGCCTACGCCTTCGGCGAGCTGATGGTCCTCTCGCTCTACGCGCGCTACCAGGAGGAGGGCGAGGACTTCGTCGGCAAGTATTTCGACCTGCTCTCAGCCGGCGGGTCGCGCGACCCCGCCGAGCTGGTCGCCGCGATGGGCTTCGACATCGCCGACCGAGCCTTCTGGCAAGGGGGCTGCGATCTGATCGCTCAGCGCGTCCAGGAAGCCATCGCCCTGGCCGACGCGGAGTAGCCCCATGTGCTGGAATTGTCGGTTATATCGGTTGATGCTGGAGGTGCGGGGATCTGCCGAAGGGGAAAATTGTAGCAAGGCCATTGTCTGAAATATAGCGCCCCACTCCCGCTAGCCACGGCGGTGCTCTGCACGTCGCCGAAGCGACCCTCCACCAGCCCGCGGCCGGCCAAATTTTACCCGCAGGCTGACCCCCGCACCGCAGGCCCACGCACCAAACTATCAAGGAGCACCCAATGCCCGTCCTCTTCGAAGAGTTAACCCGCGAACAAATCAAATCCATCGCCCCCGACGCCATCGCCGTCATGCCCACCGCCGCCACCGAACAACACGGCCCCCACATGGCCGTCGGCACCGACACCCTGCTCGTCACCACCGTCGCCCGCCGTGCCGCCGAAGCCGCCGCCGACACCGTACCGGTCATCGTCACCCCCCCTTTGGCCTTCGGCTCTTCGCACCACCACATTCCCTTTGGCGGCACCCTCTCGCTGACCAGCGACACCTTTATCGACGTCGTCCGCGAAGTGACAGTCGGGCTGGTCAAAACCGGCTTTCGCAAGATCGCGATCCTCAACGGCCACGGCGGCAACTCCGATCACGTCGGCGTCGCTGGCCAAGACCTGGTCAACCGCCTCGGCCAGCCCACCACCGTGGCTTCGTGCAACTACTGGGATCTGGTGCGCGATGCCATCGTGGAAAAAGGCCTGCTCGAAGGCTCGCGCGTCCCCGGCCACGCCGCCCATTTCGAAACCTCGCTGGTCATGGCGCTGCGCCCCGACTGGGTCGATGCCGGCGCGCTCGCCAAGGTCGCAGACCAATCCAACGCCGCTGGCGGCCTCGATGTAGATCTCACGGGCGCGGTGGTGCAAACCTACGGCACCTTCCAGGCCGGACCGGGCCACACCGACAACCCCGCCGATGCAACGGCGGAGTTGGGCAATGCCATGCTCGAAGTAATCGTGGAAGAAGTGGCGCAGTTTTACCGCAACTTCGCCAAAGTACCCGGTCCGCAGCTGGACTGAGTGGTCGTCAGGACGGCACCTCGATAAAGGTCTCCGACAGCGCCACCACGCAGGAGCTGCGCTCGCCGCCGATGCTCTGTTGCCAGATATCGCGGAGATAGGGCTCGCCCTCGACCGACCGGTCATCGATGCGAATGGTCGCCTCGTCGGTAAAAAACAGGTGCGAATAGACATCCCGGTCGGGTTTGACCGTCGGCGCCGGCGCTTCCATTATGACCGGTGGCTCCAAATTAAACCACGTCGCAACCACCGTGGCACCCCCGGTCTCGATAACCCATGCCGGCGCTGCGTCGATCGACCCCTCGCGGCGAATCGCTGCATCGATGACCACATCGATCTGATAGGGCCCCGGCAAATCGCGTACCCAGCTGTCGACAAAGGCTGCCAGGTCGCGATTGTCGGTGCACACCGCCCGGAGTCCGGGGTCACCGGGAATATCGACATAGGCCACTGTGCCCTCGCCCGCCCCGCAGTAGTGGGTGTGCCAGACACTCACCCGGCCGCTGTCTTCCTCTGCGCCGGGCACGCGCAGATAATTGATCCAGTGCTGGCCGGTCCAGAACACCCGCCCCGTATTGACGATGGGCCGCCCCATCGCTTAGCCCAGCAGCTCGCGCAGATAAACGGCCGCCAGCCGCACCTGTTCGACCCGATCTTCCCGCTGTCCCTCGTAGACGATCGAAATGCAGCCATTGTAGTTGGCGGCCTTGATCATCCCGGCGATCCGCTCGTAGTCCAGCCACTCCTCTTTACCGCTCTCGATCTTGTAGAATTTGGTGCGGATATACATCGCATGCGGGACGACCTGCTCTATGAACTGGTAGAAGTCGACCTCCGGCGTGTCGTCGCCGCGAAACGAGCCCGGCGACCCGACCCACTGACCGGTATCCATTACAAAGGTGAAATTCGCGCGGTCGGTCTCGCGCCAGATCCGCAGCATATCCTCGCCCGTCGATGGATGATTCTGCAGCCCCACCGCAATCCCCTTGGTCGCCGCGTAGTCGGCGATTTCCCGATACCCGGCAATCATCGCCGGCCACGGATCGTCACCATCGCCATTCTGCGCCGGAATCTCCGCGCAAAACGCCCGCACAATCGGCGAGCCGACAAAGGCCGCCAGATCAATCGCGTCCTTGCAGTTCTGCACGTGCTCCGCCCGCTCCTCTGCCTTCCCCACAAAGAGCCCGCTCATCCCAATATAGCCGATCGGCAACCCGTATTTGAGGCACATCAGCTTGATCTTGCCCAGGTACTCCGGATCGTTAGACTCAAAGGCCCGGTAGTGGAAGTCGACGCAATCGAGCTTCAGACCATAGGCGATCTCGATAAAATCCTCGACAGTCGTATCCTTAAGGCTCAGAAAGTTACACCCGATTTTGATCATATCTCCGCATCCTTCTTTGGGAAAATTGCCGGCCTAACGAGATGGGTTGACCGCGTCAGTATAGCCACTGCAAAGCCGGCGATCAAGGCGCGGTATTCTTTAAGGGCTGTCTACTGCCTGTGCCGAATGACCACCCGACGGGCTATCCCGGCTTCACTATCCTGCAATTGCCGAATCCCATGCATTGGACGCAACCTCCCCGGTGATATACATTGCGGTCTCAACTTAAAAGCATGGCCAACGGCATACCAAACGAAGCACTGTTGGCCGAAGCCGGAGGTGCGGGAGTCCTACCGCAGGGAAAAGCTCCCCCAAGGCCATTGGTGTGAATTATAGCGCCCCGCTCCCCCTGCTCGTTAAGGTGCTCTGCCCGGCGCTGCAATCGACCTCCCGCAAGCTTGAAGAGGCCGCCTTAGCTTTGCCTGGAGGCAGACTCCCCTGGAGTGACCTTCGATAGTTGACCCAGTTTGGCCGTGAGTATTTCTAAGAAGCTGTCTTAAAGCCGGCAAATTCTTGTTTGTCTCTTCAATAAAAGATGGATC
>JAYYUU010000169.1:0-5824 GCA_036343835.1 Candidatus Latescibacterota bacterium
GGTGGACGGGCAGGCAAGGGCATACCCTACACTCGTATCTCCGCACCCTTTGGGTGCGGGTGTTCGACGCTCACTCGCCTTTCGGGCTCGCTCCGAGGGCTATTCTCCTACTCTGCCATCCTGCGGCTTCAGGGGACAGCAAGCCGTTATGGGTATACCCTCAACCTGCGCTCCGGGAATTCAGTGACTGTCACTAGTGGGTCTGGCTTAATATCTCCTATTCTTATCAGCGCACAAACCAGCGGATCGCATGTCGCCGGTCTTCGTCGTTAAATGCCAACGAGTAGGGATCACAACGCCGGTAGGCGACAGCCCCATCGGTGCGCAGCACCAGCCAGCCGAAGTCCCAACTCTTGCTCTGATACTGCATGGGGATACTGGGCCGCACGCGGATCAGGGGATGCGCCCCAGCGATAAAGAGCTGTTGCTCAGTGTAGTAATAACCGGAGCCGGTTTCGACGAAGGCCTCGTGCGCCAGGTCGCTGCCGAAGTCTTCACACAAGCCGCCGATCCCGACCTTGACGGCTGCGCCATCGCTGAAAGCCGTGGCCAACGCGTCGATCGAGCCGGACAGCACCTGGCCTGCGGCGTCGTGGTGTAGCACTTCCTGCCAGGTATCGTCGACATAAAATTTATAGGTGTCGAAGTCGTAAATGAAGTTGCTGCTGGGGGCGTTGCTCGCCTCGTCCCAGCTTTCATGCAAGTGATACTTGGGCATGTCAATCGTGCCGTCTTCGGGTGTGGGCACGGTCTGTTGTCCGTCGAGGTGGGGCCGACCGATGGCCTGGTGCCCGTCCTGGTTATAGAGAAAGAACGACATCGACGGTCGCGGTCCGAAGCCGTCGGGCAGCGAGACGGGCTGGCGCAAATTCATCACCCCGGCCGCCCAGCGATCGTCGACGAGATAGGTGACGGCGAATTCGGCGACCTCGCGGATTTTTTCGTCGCTTGCTGAGTTTGTATCGATATGCTCGTTGTGGCGAAACTCGGTGTAGACGCGGCAATTCGCACCCCGGCGAATCGCATCGACGAGGGCTGCCTCGCTCCCGGCTATGATTTGCCGCGACGAGTCGAGCGTCAGGGTAGAGGTCCAAGAGGTCATAGCGATTGCTCCTTATGCACATGCTCAATATTGTAATCTCGATGGTCGTACGCGCGCTCTTCTTTTAAGGTGCCGTAGACCATAAAGTTGTGCCAAGCGTCGAGTCACTCGGCCCGGAAAGGGCTGAGTATCCGTCCAGAAGTCGGTCGGTTTGTGCCAATAGATCCTCGAAGGATCGGCCATGATCTTCCAAGGCGGATTTGCAGGGACGCACGCTCGCAACCGGGTCTACCGAAGGGCAAACGTATCGCAAGCCCTTTGTCTGAAGTATAGCGCCCCCGCTCCCGCTAGCCACGGCGGTGCCTCGACCGGCCGCTGCTCCGTCCCTCCGCTAAGCCCGCGGCCGGCCGAGTGTGCCCGCAGGCAGCCCCCTGCCCCGCAGCGTCCCTCGCACAATCTACCTTTGAAATAAACCCGCTCAATTAGTATTTTATAAAAGTTAAGCCCAAGCCGGACCCCGAACAAAGCACGGAGACCTGATGAAGCCATTGACCATTCTCGGCACCTGCGTATTACTGCTGGCCTTCAGCGCCTGCGGCGGCAACCCCTTCGCCCCCGAAAAACACACCCCCGAAGGCGGCGTCGATCTGCCCCCCGCCCCCGACGCCACCTCGCCCGCCCAGGCCATGGACAATTTAGCCCGCGCCATGCGCGACCGGGACAAGGACCTCTACGAAACCCTGCTCGATCAGGATTTCTGGTTCACCGAAACCGACTGCCTCGGCGACCTGGTACTGGCCAATGGCTTCGAAGAGGAGCTCGAGATCATGGGCGGCAGCCGCGACGACTCACAACCGGGCATCTTCGATATCTTCCGCGAATTCGAATACGACTTCGAGCTCATCCGCCGCACGCAGGAACTCGGCCCCGAATTCCCCGAGGCCTTCAAGGGCGACCCCGACGGTCATCCCGACGAGGACTGGGAGGTCTTTCGCGGCCGAGTCGAGATGCTGCTACTCGACGAAAATGGCGACGGCTTCCGCGTCGACCAGATCATGACCTACAAGCTCCGCCTCGACGCCGAGGGCGTGTGGAAGGTCATCCGCTGGATCGACGATCCCCTCAGCGGCGACTGCGGCGGTGCAGCCGGTAAGCGCCCGGCCAAGCTCTTCAACTGGATGGCAGTCAAACAACACGCCGCGCGCTGATCCAATGGGCAAACGTCTGGTCAAGCGCCAGCGCCATCCCCGTTGGCACCTGACCCTGGCGGGCCTGCTCCTCGTCGGAGGCATCGCCCTCTTGCTCTACATGCCCTGGCAAGCACAGACCGGCGAAGCGAGCGATTCGATCGACACCGCCACACCCCTGCCCTTCCAGGCCACCGACGCCGCCCAACTCGCCGATACCCTCTATACCGGCATCGACAGCGCCCTGGTCGAACTGGGCATCTGGTCCGAACTCCTGACCAAGCGCCGCAAGAACGGCGTCGACCACATCGATATCGGCGTGCCCACCGACCTGCCCCTGGTCGAGGCCAACTTCGGCATCTCGCGTTTCGTCCAGCGGCTGGGGGGCCAAATTCTCAGCGCCAGCCTGCGCCGGGGCGCGGTTGAAATCCGCTGCGGATTTGTTGGAGCCCAGACCACCACCTTCACCCTGACCCCCATCGCCGCGCGCCGCCGCACCGGCAATATCGCCATCGTCCTCGACGACTTTGGCGGCGGCGGTGGCGCCATCGCCGCGCGCTTCTGCGCCCTGCAACAACCCCTGACCCTCGCCATTTTGCCCAACGAAGGCCAGGTCTGCACCCTCGTCGACCAGGCCCGCGACAATGGGCACGAGGTGCTGGTGCACCTGCCAATGGAGCCCGAGGGCGGGCAGGACCCCGGCGCCGGCGCAATACGGGTGGCACACGACGATGCCGAAATCCGCCGCCGAGTGCACCAGGCCCTGCAACGCGTCCCCCACGCCCGCGGCATCAGCAACCACATGGGCTCTAAGGCCACCGCCGACGCACGAGTCATGCAGCAGGTGCTCGCCGAGCTCAAAGCCCGCAACCTGCTCTTTCTCGACAGCCGCACCACCATCAACTCGGTCGGCTATCAGCTGGCCATCGACATGGATCTGGTGGCCTTCACCCGCGACCTCTTTATCGACGAGTTCGACGACGCCGAAGCCATCGCAGGCCGGCTCTGGGATCTCGCCGGCATCGCGGCGCGGGCAGGGCAGGCCATCGGCATCGGCCACGACCGCGAGGAGACGCTCATCGCCCTCGCCAAAGTCTTGCCCCGCCTCGAAGCCCGGGGCTTCCGCTTCGTGCCCGTCTCGCAGCTTTTGCCATGAGCGCCGACTTCCGCTTCGAGCTGGTCGCCGCAGACGCGGCCACCGGTGCCAGAGCCGGCATTTTCCACACGCCGCACGGCGCCGTCGAGACGCCGGTTTTTATGCCGGTCGGCACTCAGGCCACGGTCAAAACCCTCGACCAGCACGACCTCGTGGAAGCCCGAGCCCAGATCATCCTCGGCAATGCCTATCACCTCTATCTGCGACCCGGCCACCAACTCATCGACCGGATGGGGGGCTTGCACGACTTTATGAACTGGCCGCACCCGATCCTCACCGACAGCGGCGGCTTCCAGGTCTTCAGCTTGGGCGATCTCAACAAAATCAGCGAGGACGGCGTGCGCTTCCAGTCGCACTTAGATGGCTCCTATCACCTTTTTACCCCCGAGAGCGTCATGGAGATCGAGCACGCACTCGGCGCCGATATCATCATGGCCTTTGACGAGTGCACGCCCTATCCCTGCGAGCGCGACTACGCGCAAAAGTCGATGCAGATGACCCTGCGCTGGGCCGAGCGCTGTCTAAACCGCCACCGCGAGCTGAGCGCAGAGCGCACCCATCGGCCGCCCCAGGCGCTCTTTGGCATCGTCCAGGGCAGCGTCTATCCCGATTTGCGCCAGACCTGCGCCGAGGAGCTCATTCAGATGGATTTGCCCGGCTACGCCCTCGGGGGTCTGGCCGTGGGCGAACCGCGCGACGCGATGTTCGAAGTCGTGCGCTGCACCGCGCCGCTGTTGCCGGCGCAAAAGCCACGCTACCTCATGGGCGTGGGGCTACCACACGACCTGGTCGAGGCCGTCGGGGCCGGCGTCGACCTATTCGACTGCGTGGTTCCCACCCGCAATGCGCGCAATGGCACGGCCTTTACCCGCAGCGGCCGACTGCGGCTCAAAAACGCCCGCCACGCCGAGGACCCGCAGCCGCTCGAAACCGGCTGCGCTTGCAAAACTTGTAGTCATTACAGCCGCGCCTATCTGCGCCATCTCTTCCAGACCAACGAAATACTCGGCCTGCATCTGGCCACCTTTCACAATGTATTTTTCTTCCAGCAATTAATGCGCGATATGCGCGCGGCGATCATCGGTGGTCATTTCACCACCTGGCAGGCGGAATTTTCCGCCCTTTACCAGGATCGCTAAGGGGGTTGCAATCGCGCCCCAACATATGTTATTTATTAATAAATAAAGAGCTGTAGACCTCGTGGCCCATATGAGCTATACTTTGGTGCAGAATTTGCTTTCATCCAAGACGGACTCCTTCCCGTCCTTTTGCCATAGGCCTCCCCGCCTATGGTAGCGGAGCATGCATCCATGAAGTGCCATATCGGCGTCTATCGCGACGCCAACCAGCCACCAGACCAGTGGGATGGCCTGCTCTATCTGCAAGACCGGCGCTCGGCGCGCGAGTTTCTCGACGCACTGACGCCCTTCTTGCGCGAATTCCACACCAACGAGGGCATGGACGATACCGGGGCCTTGTCCGCCTGGCTCGCCTGGCATCTGATCGATTCGGCGGCCGCCCGCGGCGAGGCCTTCTTCGAGATTGCCGTGAGCAAGGAAATCCGCAGCGATATCAACTTCTTCTTCAGAATTTCATCCGGCCTGGTCGAGGTCTTCCGCATCGACCAGGTACTCGAGTGGCATCCGGTCGTCAGCACCGATATTCCCAGCACAATCGTCGGCATCAGCACCCTGCAGAGCACCGATATTCCCGACCCCGACTGAAGCAGCATCCGCCCACAATGCAAAAGCCCCGCTCGACCTTGAAGTCGAGCGGGGCTTTTATTCAACTATTAGTCTTATGCGGCCTGGTCGCAGGGCGCGCAGACCATCGCGAAGCGCCGCCCACCGCCGCTGTCGAATTGGGTTTCGAAGTCCTGCTTGATCGGCACGCACGCCTCGCCGCAAAATCGCACTTGCCCCGCTCGGCGTAATCGGAAATCGCCGCGACCTCGAATTCGATCTCCTTGCGCTTCTCGTGCCCTTTGGCAAATTGCCGCGCGAAATTTAGCACCTGTTTGTCGGTGTCGCGCTCGAGGGTCCGCTCGATAATTTCATCGAGCGCCGGGTCGTCGGGTTTGCCCCCGTCGTCGAGCGTGTGCCATGCGGCGCGACGCACCTTCGTATCCTCGTCTTCCAACATCCGGTAGAGCGCCTCCCAGACCTCGTCGATGTGCTTGCGCACATGGCAGGGGCATAGGAAGGAAGCCGCCTGCAAACGATCTTCCGAGTCGTTGCTCTCAGACAATCGCAAAAGCTCCCGGATCTCCTCGCGGCCGACGCGCTCCTCACCCGGGCGGAAGGCGGCGCGCTGGTGTTTGTTCAAGCCCATTTGCCGCGATTTGCTATTTCGTCCTTGTTGGCCCATATGCAACGCCCCTGTCGAGAGTTTGTACCGCTACACTCTAGCGGGAAGGCGCCATAGTGTCAAGCAGTTTGA